>NZ_JQJK01000014.1 GCF_000745485.1 Methanobacterium veterum | reverse complement strand
AAGTAAACCAAACAACAAATAACAGTAATCCCAAAAAAGGTGATTACGTCACAATAAAAATTAATGTTAAAAACAATGGACCAAATAACACTACAGGAGTAAATATAACTGATTTACTGCCAAACGGATTAATAGTAGACAGTGACCCAAATACCAGCATTACAGCAAGCCAAGGAACTTACGACCCTACAACCGGATTATGGGCTATCGGAACTTTAACCAATGGAAAAGAAGTCACATTGACCATAATTGCCAGAGTAGACGCTGAATCCGGAACAACTATTGCAAATCGCGCATACTTGTCAGGAACACCCGCACAATACGACTGGAACACAGAAAACAACGCAAATGAAAAATATATTATTATAACATAAATAGTTAAAAAAAATATTAGAGGACTAAAAACCCTCTAACTAATTTATTTATAAGAAATATAATATATAAATTAAAAACATTCTTTAAGGAGGTTATAAATTTGAAGAAAAAATATGAAAAACCCGAATTAAAAAAACATGGTGATCTTAAAAAAATTACTAAAGGTTTTGGTGTAGGAGGAGCAGATATGCAGGGTGGTCCAGAAAGCTAATTCATCTATCAATTTTTAGGTACACGTTAAAGATAGCAAATTTTGAAAATGAAAAATTTTTAATCAATTTATGAGATATTTTTGTTGTAGTAAAAACCATAGATATAATAAAACCACTAACCAAATTTCGAAAAGATCATGATTATTTCCGTTATATCTTTCAAAAATATTCTGAAGTTCTTTTAAATTCACATAGCTCTTGATGATGCTATTATCATCATAAATAATTTTTTTTAATGTGCTTTTTTCAAATAGTAAAAAGTTTTTTTCATATGTTGGCCTTAAATCTGTTTTATTATAACGCCATTGAATTTCAGTAGGTAAAATATCTTCCATTGCAATACGTAAAATATATCTACTCCATCCACATTTTAATTTCATTTCTGTTGGTAACGCATAGCAAAATTCAATGAGCCTTTTATCATAAAAAGGATATCTTAATTCAATATCGGAACATGCAACAAGTCTATCCGTTGTTTCAAATACCGTTTTGTCATAAGCATCATTAATAGCATGATAATGATATTTTTTAGATGAAAATTGTTTTAATGATTCATTATAATCTACGTTATCAATACCTAAACTCTTTAAATAATCTTCATTAATAAACAAATCTTCATTTTTCCTTAAAAATAATTTAATTAATTTTTTAAGATCATATGGAACAGAAGGAAAAATAATTTTTTCCAGAAGTATTTTAAATTTATTCTCATGAGAGTTACTAGAACGTCCATTTATCTCTTTAATTAATTCTTTCCAACTAAATGTTAATGCTAGTTCTCGAAGATAATTGTTCCCATGGGATACAATTTGATCACCACCCTGACCACTTAAAACTATTTTTATACTTTCTTCATTAATTTTTTGATAAAATTTAACTAGTTTTGTAATATGTGGAGTGTAAAATGGTTGATCTTGATACCATAGAACTGTTTTGATATCCTCCAATGGACTTATAAAATCTACATTAACAAAATTAGCTTTTATTTCATGTTTATCTATCACCTTTTTAATAAAAAATCGTTCATCACTTTCAGGAGTTTCATCAAATATCTGTGAAAAAGTGTTAATTTTCAAATTTATATCCTCATTTTCACTTAAAATTTTTTTTGTAATACATACAATTGAAGATGAATCAAGTCCTCCACTTAATTCAAATCCTAGAGGAAAATGACTTCTTAAGCGACAGCGCACTGCTTCAGCAAATATATCCCGAAAAGTTTTTGCATACTCTTCTTCAGAATCCATTATTAAGTTTAAGTTAGGATCTAATTTCCAGTATTTCTCTTTTACGATTTTATATTTGTTTAATGTAAAAGAATGAGCAGATGGTAAACTTTTAACATTTTCATAAAAAGTTAATTCTTGATCTTGACTATCTCTCATTAAGAAAAGCGCCACTTTTTTTTCATTCAACTCACGTGGAACCCCTGGAACACAAAAAAGTGCCTTAATTTCAGTCCCAAAAACAAACATATCATCATCTAAATAATAATAAAAAGGCTTCACTCCCATATGGTCCCTGGCACAAAACAACTTCTCCTCATTTTTATCCCAGATAGCAAAAGCAAAATCCCCCAAAAGCTTATCAGGACAATCTTCACCCCACATTGAATAAGCTTTCAAAATAAAGTAGCTGTCTGAAACTTCTTCTTTATCTTCAATATCCAGTTCCTTTGAAAGCTCGTCCCTGTTATCTATCCTTGCATCAGCTGTAATAACAAGCCCTGATTCATCATCTTCAAAGGGGAGTTTCTCATGTAAAGATTCAGGTGTTGTCCAGAGCATCTGATGCCCCAAAGCAACTGATCCTTCACACCAAACGGCAGACCCATCTGGCCCCCTGTGTGAAAGTCTAGCATTCATATTTTTAATTAGTTCAGGGTCAATTTTTCGCCCATCTCTATAGAATATCCCTGTAATCGCGCTCATCTTATTTTTCACCTATGTTCAATATAGGAGTATATTCAACTTCTGATTCACCTAGAACTATCTTATCATCAGCTTCCAACCATGCATGGGCTTCTAATTCCCCATTATTTTTAGAAACTCCAATTTTAAGGTTGGAGTTATAATTCTGCCCTGCAAGTAATATCTGCGCAGCTAAAGCACGAGTAAGACACGTGGCCTTAGGCACATATCTGCTCATAACCGGAACCGCCCATGTCAATTTCTCAAGGGGAATGTTGTGAGATTCACCTGAAACTGCGGTTAATTTACCTACGATCTTTTGAATAACTGAAAAAGGGAGTATCCACAGCATTATTCTAATTACCCATAGTAAGAAGAAAGATTTAACTAGAATAAATTTGTCTTCAAAACTTAATTTTAAAAAACTATGAATTATCCCCATAACATCAACAAAATCTTATTTTACTTCAATAAGTCCTTTATCTGAAAGTTCTGTGAGTAATTCCATCAAGTCCTTTTCACATACTTCTTCTGAAACATCGTATTCTTCAAGGACTGCATCACGGATTTCAGCCATAGTTTTCGGTTCTTGATTAATATTATTCCATATAAATGCCCCTACTGGATTTAAGCCGTAATACACGCCGTCTTTAAGACCTAAAATTACAACTTCATCTTCCACGTCGCAGTGAACCGCTTCCTTTGTGACAGAAATCACAGATAAATCAGATATTTTATGTATCATGTTATCTCAATTGCTGGTTGGATCATAAATATTTATAGGAAGCAAAAATCTTTCATTTAATACTAAATATTAAAAAATTAAGAATAGAGTATTTATAACGGAAATATCAATGAATTAATATTAAATACATAACTAATTCAAATTGAAATTTAATAATACTTGATTCAAGGAAGACCAGCATGAAAAGACCAAATAACACAGACATTATTTTAGTAGTTTTACTGGCAGTGATATCTATTGTATGTATCACCACCCCCCATTTAAACAAATATATAATAGTGTTAATTCCATACGGGCTTTTGCTGTTCTTTTTACCAGGGTATTCCATTGTAACTGCATTATCCATTAAAAAAAGTGGATTAATCACTAAAATTTTAGTGGGCATCCTCATAAGTATGGTTATCACATTTATATTGATTTCAACTATCCATTACACTAATACTCCCTTTAGATACCGCTTAATAATTATAGCACTATTTACTATACTTTTTGCAGCAGTTGGATACATAAGGAGAGTTATAGCTTCCAGGAAACCAGATAGATATGTGATCTGTGAAAGCTGTAACGGTTATTACAAACTTGAGGAAGGCGAATCTTTAGAAGATTTTGAAGCATGCCGCTGCGGCGGTGAATTAAGGTATGCTGAAGATAATTTCATGTCTAAAAAGGAGCCGAAGAGGAAAAAAAAATCCCATAAGGAGAAGAAATCTAAAAAACCTAAAGCTGAAGATCCCCAGTACATCGTATGTGAAAACTGCGGCGGCCACTACACCCTTAAAAAAGGAGAATCTTTAGAAGACTTTGAATCATGCCGCTGCGGAGGCAGATTGAAATACGCTGAAAAATATTTTAAACTGAACCCTAAAGGTAGATCTAAAATATTTTCAAACAGCTTTTTACTGGTAATTATCCTTACACTCGCTGCTGTAATTGCCGTGGTTTTTAATTCAATAAGCGGTAGTATTATCCGGTCTGTTATGGTTTTGCCTTTACTGTTCTTTTTATCAGGTTATTCTATCATCAACATCATTCATCCTCATTTATCTAAATTTAAGCTTGCAATATCAAGTTTTATTTTAAGTACAATTGTTACATTTTTACTGTGTTTAGCATTCAGCAGTATTGTAAAAATTTCCCCTGCAAATGTTATCACTGCTTTAGCATGCCTTACAATTATATTAACAGTATTTTCCAAAATTAGAGATCCTAAATTAAGCAAAGCCGAAAAAGAAGGAGAAGAAAAAAAGGTGCAAAAACGATCCAACTTGGGTACAGCACTCTTAAAATCCATTGCAGTTAGAAATAAACAATCAACATCACCTACTGAAAATTCAGTATCTGCACTGCCAAAAAGTCCTCAAAAGGCACCGCATGATAAAAAGCCAGTGTTTAAATTACCAGAGGAAAGTCGGATCGCTATTCCTTCAGATATTATACTGGTATGGTTAATCACTGCATTATGCATAGTTTTTGTTTTAACTCCCGTATTGAATGATACATTTATCAGGGTCATTTTAGGCATATTATTAATATTATTCATTCCAGGTTATTCGTTAATAGCTGCATTATTCCCTAAAAAAGATGATTTAGATGGAATTGAACGTACTGCACTCAGTTTTGGTTTAAGCATAGCAGTTACTCCTCTTATTGGGCTTTTATTAAATTATACTCCATTTGGAATTAGATTAGAACCTGTACTTATATCTCTATCAATTTTCACTATGGTTATGAGTGTTGCTGCTTACATCAGGAGATGGAATCTGCCGGAAGAGGAGAGGTTCAATGTCAACTTCAAGTATTATTTCAACAAGATCATTGAATCATTTAAGAGAGAATCGGGAACAGATAGAATTTTATCAATCGTCCTTGCAGTTTCCATTATCCTTGCAATTTCTGCCACAGCTTATGTGATTGCAGTCCCTAAGGAAGGTGAAAAATTCACAGAATTTTACATTTTAGGTCCAGATGGAAAAGCAAGCAACTACCCCACAAATTTAACAGTGGGGCAAACAGGAAACGTGACAGTGGGAATTGTAAATCACGAGTACTCCACAGTTAACTATGAAATGATAATAAAACTAAATAACCAGACCATAAACGATACCAATATTACATTATCCAACAACGAAACATGGCAGCAGCCTTTCACGTTTACACCGTCCATTTACGGTCAAAACCAGGAATTGGAATTCTTACTATATAAATTACCAGACAACAATACAGTTTACAGGTCTCTCCACCTGTGGGTTAACGTTGGATAAATGATCTATTTTTACATTTTATTAACTTTAATCCTATTTTTACCGTCCAAATTTTAATTAATTCGAATATAACACTATTCAGTGCTAAAGATATGTGTATATCGGTCGAATGCATTTAAGAACAATTACTAATTTATTAATAATTTTAATAGTATCCTGCTTATTTTTACATCATGCAAAAAAAATATTATCTATTGATATTGATTCTTATTGTTCTTATGGGCCTGTTTACAGGTTACAGTGTCCAAAAATATAATTCTCCTCTAAAAAGCCCAATAAATATTCAAAACTCCAATCAGGATACTGATAAAAATATAAATCCTAAAGACTCAAATATTAAAAAATATTTCCAGAAAGTTGTAAAAGTCCATTATAAAGCAAATTATAAATCTAACGTGCCTAAAAAACCATCTCAATTTTGGAAAGATAACTGCGGCGACTGCGATGACAAAAGTGCGGCATTTGCAGATTATTTAAATAAATTAGGTGCTGAAGATGTAAAAATTGTTATACTTATCCATAACTCAAGAGAATATGCCCACTGTGCAGTAATGTGGAAAGATCATATCTTCGACCCATCTGCTGAACCCCCTATTTATAACATAAACAAAACTAGATATTTTAATTTTCTTAAAAAAATAGGGTTCAACCTGCAGGTTACTTATCCCTACAGTTACTATAAAAACAGCTATTTTCAAAAGTCTAATTAAAAGTTATGCAATACTGTCTAAAAAAACAAAAATAATGTATCCCTACAAAAGTTAAGCAGTAACTTACTATTAAAACATTACACTCAAGTTTATTTTTAAAAGTTCGCCCATGTCCCGAGGTTGCGAAAATAATGTAATTTCGCGTGATCTTGAATTAAATGTTTTAAGATAGCTCATATCAAAACTAAAATTTAACATGAAGTCTAATTGATGCACATGTCATAGACAGAGCGTAAAATTTAAATTTTAAATATCAATGATATTTTCATGCCTGAAATTATTTTATATTAACATGCGAATAAAAATAATCAATTAAGTATTAAATGCATACCTTATAAAGCAATTACTTACCATAAATCTCATTAATTACTGCCAGATTTACAATTAACATATTAATAAATAAAATTTAGTAATACAAAGTAATATAATTGTATGTGATATATAATGGGCAGAAATGGCCTTACAGTATGTAAAAATAACAAATATTATATATCAAATAGAGAGAATAAATATTATTTGGAGGTAATAAATGATCTCAACTGTAACAACCACAACAACGACAGTAACTACAACACAGGTTATGGCGTATGGGATAATTGCAGTGATTGCATTGATCGTATTTTTAGCGCTTAAAGAGATTTTAAGTGCTGAAGCAGATAAAAGCGAACGAATGAAATCATTCGTTAAGGGATCCAACGTAGCAATAGTACCACTCCTTTTGGTATTTGTAGCTATTGTAGCTTATAAAGTGGTAACAGTCCTTTAGGTGAATTAAAATGAAACAAAATAATTTAATAATCGCTATAGCGCTTATAGCTGTCATAGTTATAGCTGCTTTAGCCGTAACAACTTTTATGAAACCACAAGGACAACAAGCTTCAGCTGCAGGAGATAATGCTACCAAATTAGCATTCTACAATAACGGGACCACATGGTTACACTTAGATGTTATTCTAGAGAATGTAACTTTAAAAAATGGAACTGTACAAAACTTTTACGTACAAGTATTCATGCAACCAAATAATGGAACAGCAGTAATTGATCTAAGTAATCTTGCAGGTTATGGTAATGAAAAGTTACCTGCTGGAACAAATATAACAGTTCTAGCTTCAAAAGGACTATTCATGCCTGCGGGTTCAACACCAGCTATTGGAGATACAGCTGATTTGAACTTAAACATGCAGGGATGGTCAAACACAGGACAACCGACTGATGATGATGGTATTTACAATGTATTTTACCCACAATTAAACATATCAGAACTTCCAACAATTTCAGGAAATCCAATAACCAGTGACACGGTTATTATAAAAACAGAGCCTAACCAAGTCCAATTCAATCCAGAGATAACCAAAAAACAAGACCCTATCTTTGAACACGAAACAGTAAACGTAGATGAAAACGGTAAAGTTACAATAACCATAGTACAGGCACCAACATTGCAGATATTGTCAAATGCTAACCAAAATGCTAAATACGGTAAAGTTACACTAACCAAAAATGGTAAGACACACACAATTATCATAATACCAATACCGCCGTTATGTCATATAATGGCTGGTTAAATAGCTTGTGTAAAAAACAGTGAATATTAAAAAAACCTCTTTTTTATTTTTTTTGTAATTCAATTAGTTAATTGTGATCGAAAATGAACTCTAAAACTACAATTATTTTAATAGTATTAGTTCTCATCTGTGGAATTGCAGCTTATGGAATTGCAAGTGGAGCCATAGAAGACGCTATATTTAACAGCATTCCTTATAATTATTCTTCAGGTGTGTTGATACCCTCAAATGAAGGTTCTCTTGGAGGATACTATGCAATAAATGGACAGGGAAAGAACTTTAATTTTAATATATCCCTGCCAGGAGAAGAAAATACAGAAAGTCCATTTGATTATACAAAAGACGGGCTTAATGGTACAGGACATCTAAACAATATAGGTATAACTTACAACACTATTACCAGCCTCTGGTCACATGACTTAAAAGGGGCCATGTTCAACACTAAATTTGATGGAACATTCAACATGTCATGTGCTGCTTGGACAGGTAACGGCAGTTTCTTAAATAACGGGCAGAATTTTACTGGAAACTTCAAGATAAGAGGAGTATTCTCCTATTGGAATGGAACATTCGATGTAAAAGAAGATAGTAATAGAATAAAATTACAGATGAATTATGTATGGTATCCAAATAATAACCCTCAAAAAGCTAAGAATGTTCAAGAAATTATATACATGTAAATGCATTAAACTCAAGTTTAATGCATTTATTTTTTTACAATTTATTTTTCTAATTTTTGATAACCCTACTAATACATTATCAAAGGATAGTTGCTAGATAAGGCGCTACAGCTGGAAAGATAAATGGCATGATTAGAAACAGGAATGAATTGGAGATTCCGTGAGATAATGTAACCCCAAGCAAACTTCTTGTTTTCTGGAAAGCATAACCATAAAATATAGCCACTCCAAATACGAAAGCTAAATCCAAACCAGATTGCCACCCAACGTGAAGCGCTGTAAAGAGTATGGAAGCATAAAGCAGGCCAAATACCTTTCCAAATACATTTTCTGCATTTTTTTGAAGTATACCTCGAAACAGAAGTTCTTCTGCAAACCCTGTTGATATTGTAAGGATTACAGCCCCAAACAGAACTGTTTCTACAGAAAGCGTAGAGATTAATGGAGCAGGTTTAAGTATTAAATACTCAGTAAACCCTAAAATAATCCCACTTAAAGCGATAGTTAGTTGAAGAGGAATATTACCTAAAACTAACCCTATTTTCTTTCGGGTGAGTTTTTGAGCTCTAATAAGAGTATATGATGCAGCAAATAGCGGAACAGCAATTATAGGGAACCAGTAAAGCGGCTGTATCTGCATGATAGGTATTGAAAGCCCAATTATTCTAATCATAGGTAGAGCCATCATTGATCTAAGAAGTGTGGAAAAATTATAAGATTCATGAAAGGAAGAATGGATTAAAAGGGCAAATAGTATAACCATCTCTAAAACAAGGCCCATTTGCATATTGACATATGTAACAGAAATTTCTGCTGCAGAAATTGCGATGAAATAAACAATAAGTGCTGCTATATCTTTTTTAGAAGATCTAATACGATATCTTTTGGGTTCGATGTCTCTCATTGCATCTTTAACACGGGCCTCCCTTTCACGATCTTTAACCTTTTCAAATAACTCTAAAGAACGTTTATAATCCATCACAGCATCTTCAAATGCATCCTGCAGTTCAAAAGTGTTTGCTATAAGGTTTGATACCATTCCCGCGCGTTTATAATCACCCGCTTTCTGAAATTTTTTAATGGATTTTTCATAGTACTCACGGGCTTCTTCATAATTTTTGTATCTTTCAAAAACAATGCCTAACCCGGTAAGAGCATAACCTTCTCCAGTTATATCAGCAGCAGCGTTATAAAGATTTAGAGAAGAATTATAATACTTTTGAGCCTCTTCAGGTTTATTTAACGATATATAACTGTCACCTATTCCAAGAAGAGCATCTGCTTCCCTTCGAGGATCATTTGTATTTTTAAATAAGCTTACTGCTTTTTTGTAATATGAAATTGCTTCTTCGAGTCTTCCCTGACCATAAGAAGTATTTCCTAAATCAAATGCCATCTTAGCATCCATTTTATCCATCGATTCACCCGCATTATTTCAGAGAATTATTTATTTTCTTTTATTTTTAATTACATGCCATATAAATTTACTTGTTAAAAATGAACAATATTTCCCATTATTACATTAACAATATAGTATGCAGTTTATATAAGTAATATATGATAAATAAACTTTATTATGTTATATAAAAAACTTAAAATATTTATTACTTGATTTAAAAGATAAAAAAATAGTTATTACAGGTATAAAACCATTGCATCAAAACCAAAATATATCACGTCCATATAAAACAATAAATCGCTTTTGTGACTTCTGTAACACAACTATATTAATATAAAATAAAATAAGTGAATTTATATATAATAAGAATCCATAATAATGTATATAATATTTAAATTAGAATAATTACTACATGTAATCACAATATAAAAAAAAGTAGTACTTTTTAAGTATTTCAAATAGATTAAGATGGCTCTCCTAAGACATAAAATATATTACATCTTTAAAATGTAATATGAAAAATAATGAATGTAATACGAGATATAAAACAGTTGAAAATAAGTTATTACTCAATATAACAAAGGAGAAAACTGTATTATTCACTAATAACAAATTATTTATAGGCAAACTAAAAACTAATTAATATACACTATTTTAATTTATTATATTAATAATAACGATAATTAGTCTGAGATAAGGGGATAAAAGGGGAAAAAATGACTAAAATAACAGCCATATTACCTGCTTACAATGAAGAGGTATCCCTCGGAAGTGTTGTACTTAATACTAAAAAATATGTGGACAATGTAATTGTAGTTGATGACGGCAGTAAGGACAGTACTGTAGAAATCGCTAAACTTGCAGGTGCAGAAGTAATAAGTCATCCTTCTAATAAAGGGAAAGGTGCAGCATTAAAAACTGGTTTTGAAATTGCAAAAACCTCTGAAATTATAGTAACTATAGATTCTGATGGTCAACACGACCCAAATGAAATACCAAAACTGGTAGCTCCCATAATAAACGGTGAAGCTGATATCGTAAACGGCAGCAGATATATCAACGGGAATAAAAAAGATACCCCATCCTACAGACGTGTCGGTCAAACAGTGCTTGATAAAGCCACTAATTTAGGCTGTGGACTTGAGATTACAGATAGTCAAAGTGGATACAGGGCATTTGCAAGGCATGCGATACCTGTTTTTAGATTCAGCAGTGTTGATTTTGGTATCGAAAGTGAAATGCTTATGGATGCCGCCAATGCAGGGCTGCGGATCAAAGAGGTTGAAATTAACGTTAGATATGATGTAGACGGCTCTACAAAACATCCTGTAAGTCACGGTATAGGCGTGCTGATGAGGGTAATAAATGATCTTGAATTTCAAAGACCTTTATACTATTTTACATTACCCGGAGCCATAATAGTTATAACTGGAGTAGTACTGGGCCTTCTATTCTTCGGAGACTATTTAGGTGGTGGAACTAGAAGCCTGCTTCCCACGATCCTTGCAATAATGATGACAATGGTAGGTGGATTTTTGGCATTTACAGGAATAATTTTAGACTCCATGACTCGAATGATAAACAGGGTTGTAAATGATCCCAATTATGATATCCGTGCCGGTGAGATTTCCAGCACTAAAGTCAAACAACAGGGAAAATAAAATACACATTTAGTCATCTGGAACATTTTTTAATTAATAAGATTGCAGTACTACCCGACATGTTTTTAACAGTTAAATAGCATATTTATTGTAATGTTTAACCATAAAATTGTTAACAAAAATCTTTTAATTATTATTCCTTCAATCATAGCATTTTTCATAGGGCTTATCCCAACATTACAATACGGCTGGCCTTTAAGCTGGGACATCATCCACCACGTACATATTGCAGAAGTATATGCACAGTACGGGTTTACACTTACAGATCCGCTGATAAGTTTACAAAATGGGCCTCAAAAAATAGGATACGTCCCATTATTCCACTTATTTATTGCAGCTATTGGTTATATCACAAAAATTAATTACTTCCAGATAGCACGCTTTTTACAGCCTTTAATTGCAGCAGGCATAGTATTCTCAGTTTCGTACGTGGGATACAAATTTTATGGTTTAACAGCAGGTGTTTCTGCTGGCTTTCTAATATTATCAAGCAACCTTGTTAACAGGATAGTTTTACCTATCCCTGAAAATATAGCGTTGATTATATTCCCAATTGCAGTGTATTTATTTTACATATCCCTGAAAAGAGATACATATAAATATGCTTTAATATCAGGATTATTGTTTATTTTAATGGCATTAATCCATCAATCAGCTGCATTTTTATTATTTTTAACAATAACATCATTTATTATTGTTAAATCCATTTTAAGTAAGGACATATATGTTTTTAAAAAGTATATTGCATGGATACTGCCTCCTGTTTGTGCAGCAGTTATAGCATTAACAGCTGTTCTAATTCTAGATAACAGTATTATACACAATATACTGCAAAATGGGATAGGTGCTGTAACAGGTTATAAAGATTCAATTTCATACAGTTATAACCAGCCTTTAGATTTAATTCGTTATGTATGGCAGTTAGGGATCATAGCTTTATTGTTTGCACTTATAGGTGCCGTGGCATCCTATAAATTAGACCTGCCTAGAACTGTGAAAGATAAATCTGTCCTTTTAATAGTATGGATAGTAGTTATGTTCATATTCAGCAAGATGAACTGGTTTGGACTTAATATGATATCTTACAGGGTTCTTATTTATATACTGCTGCCACTTTCAATATTAGGCGGTTTCGGCCTGTATCAAGTGTATAATTGGGGAAAACAAAAGAAAATATCAAATTTACCAGTAGGGCATTTAATTTTAGGGACAATATTTTTATTTGCAACGATAAATGGGGTTTTAATAGCAAGTAACCCTAAAATAGCTACTTTTGGGGCCCAAACAGAGCTTGGAACCATAAGTATAGCGCCGCCATCTGCATCTGAAATAGATTTAGCCGATTGGTTTAGTAAAAATGGAGATAAAAATAAAAGGGTAGTGATTTCCAATTATTATTCCGGGATGTTTTTAGTAGCTGATACAGGGCAGCCTCTCTCACGTTATAACCGTGTGCTTATTGGTAAAGTCAATCAATCAACACTTATTAAGAAAAATATAGGTTACCTTGTATATGATAAAAGGTTAAAGTTCACTTCAGATAATAAGACTTACCGTACCGAACCTGGCGGACTGGTGTATTTCACTAATATCTATCAAATTATACCAAAATATGCAAAAATAGTATACGAAAACAATGACTTTATAGTATGCAAGGTTCAAACTGCAAAAACATAGAATACATCACGATTATATTTTTATATAAAAATAACCATACATTAACCAACTTCTCTCTTTTAATTATGTATAAAATTATCCTAATCTATAAAACAATTAAATATATTTAAAAAGGAATACATCCAAATCATTTTTAAATTTCAGCGGGTATTAAAATGAATATATTTATACTAACATCTGGGAAGTACGGTTCACGGATTATAAACCATATATCAAAAATGGGGCTTGCATCTTCCATAATAGGGATACATGAAGTTCCAGGCGATTTACCTGAATTTATAGACGATGTCAGTAGATATGTTCCAGATAATCTTCCTGAAGCAGATCTGATCCTTTCAATTGGATTATATGGGGACATAAATATGATTATACCTTTCGTTGCATCTAAAACTGGGGCAAAGTCTATAATTGTACCAATACATGACCCCAAACAAATTCCAGCAGGTCTCCAGATGGAAATAGAAAGCGAGGCTTGTGATGCCAGAATAGTGTTTCCAAAACCATTCTGTTCGCTTGAGCCGGTTGGAGATAAATATATAGATAAATTTGTAGAATCCTTTGGAAAGCCGGAACTTGAGATCAAAGCGGATGATCTAATAAGACATGTTGAAGTTAAAAGAGGCGCTCCCTGCGGTTCAACATTGTTTGTAGCAGATAAATTGAAAAATGTACCTGTCGCTGAAGCTGAATTTGAGGCTGGAGGCAGATACCATAATTATCCATGTTTAGCATCCATGGATATTGATCCTCAAATTGGAGATACCTTATTACACGTTGCAGGTTACAGGATCAAGGAAGCTGTAAAGAGAGAGCTTGGGTTTGCTGTAAAATCTGCTGTCGTTAGTGAAGAAATGTGCCAGGGTGGAGATAACTGCAGCCATATCTGCTATGAGGTATGCCCCCTAGGGGATGAAACTGTTAAGATCAAAGAAAATGGTAAAGTAGAAATTAATGCAAATTCATGTGGATACTGTTCAATTTGCGTTCAAAAATGTCCATTTGAAGCCATTACAATTAAAAATAATGTAAACTTAAAAAGAAGTGAATAAAATGGAAGGAAAAGTAATATTTATAGGTGCAGGACCTGGAGATCCTGAACTTTTAACCGTAAAAGGCCAGAATGCATTAAAAAATGCAGATATTATAATTTATGCAGGTTCACTTGTAAACAAAGAAGTCTTAAGTGTCGCTAAAAAGACAGCTGAAATATACAACAGTGCTTCTATGAACCTTGATGAAATTCTGGAAATAATGGATAAAGAAACAAAAGAGGGAAAAATCATTGCAAGAGTACATACAGGAGACCCCGCTATATATGGGGCAATAGGAGAACAGATCGAATTTTTAAGGCACAATAATATTAAATTTGAAATTATACCCGGCGTCAGCTCTCTATTTGCAACTGCAGCTGCACTTGAATCGGAATTAACACTGCCTGAAGTGTCACAGACAGTTATTATAACACGTCCTGAAGGTAGGACTCCTAAACCAGAATCAGAATCCATCAAAGAACTTGCAAAACATAATGCCACCATGTGCATATTTTTAGGAATTCACATGATTGAAAATGTCGTCTCTGATCTTTTAACTCACTACCCTAAAGACACTCCAGTTGCTGTTGTTAAGAAGGCCTCATGGAGGGATCAGATGATAGTTAAGGGTACTTTAGAAGATATTGCCTCCAGAGTTAAAGAAGCTGGAATTGAAAAGACTGCAATTATAGTAGTAGGTAACGTTCTTAATCCTGGTGATATTACCCCTTCCAAACTTTATGATGCTGAATTTACACATGAATACAGGAAAGGGCGCCAAAACAAATAATAAAATTTAACAGATAAAATAAATATCAGAATATCTATACACTTACTTAACTTTTTTATTGAAACTTTTGGAGAATTAAAAACTTGAATAATATAGATAAACTAAAAGAATGGTTCAACCGGCAGAGCAATACCAACAAAGCAGTGCTGGGATTAAGCCTATTTTGTATAGGTTCTATACTATTCATTGCAATGGCAGGAATACTGGTTCCAGATATTACTTATTTATCTTTAGAGACACCTAATGCTCAAATAGATAATAGCACTCTTGAATATACTATAACAGGTTCCTCAGAACCAAATGCCCAAGTTTTTCTGTATGATGCAGATTTAAACTTAAATAAGGTGCCGGTTAAGGTAGATAACAACGGTAATTTCAGTTACAATCTTAATATTCCACTTAGCGTCACCGACACCAAAGTTTCTGTAGTTTCACAGGTACATGGGAAATATGAGGTCTCTCAGGATATGGAAATACAGCGCCCATTAACATTTCTTTCGATTAAGCCTATGCAAGAACTTAGTTATGGGAATAAAAGTCTTGTACTGGAAGGTAAAAGTGATCCTGGTGCTACTATTCATATTATATCAAATATGACCCTGAGAAGTAACCTTAATCTCCAAAGTTATGTAGATACCGCTTTTAATGACCCGGTGATCAACAATATCACTTTGAAGGCTGATTCCAACGGCTATTTCAAACAGGATTTCTATGTTCCTTTAAATTCCACATCAGCTTACTTCAATGTAACTGCCACATCTACAGGTAAAAGGGACAGTACTCAAGTTCAAAATGTTACCCGTGATTATGATATATTCCCTTCCATTATGTCAATCTTTAACAGCAGCTATCTTTCAAACAGTGTTAAAGTGAAAAACTTCACTGGAAAAGGATTTTCAATAACCTATCCTGCAGTCTGGGAAAGACAGTCATATAAAAACGCAGGGAAAGATGCCCGATTAGATTTAATCTATGGAAATAGTGTTGAAGCCATAGTATGGTATGGTAAAATTGGCAATGAATTTGGAAACTCTCTTGAAGACTATAAAAACACCCAGGATGTTCACATACGTACATGGTGGGGTGGAACTGAAGTTTTTGAACAGGATATCAATAAAAATGGCATGACTGGCTTTAGAACTGTATATAAATGTCAGAATAATCCTGTATTTTCCAATGACATAGCTGCACCGTTTTATATAGACAGGACAACGGTTACAAAAGATAATGTAAGCGTATATGAACTGCAGTTAATGGTCTTCAGTGATTACTACGAAAAGAATGATTATTTAATTGAACAAACAGTAAACAGCTTTAAGATCATATAATTTTTAAAATTAATTGAAATTATTTGAAGATACTACTTTTTAATTCTTTATTTTCTTTAATTTAAACATGAACACAAAGTTTATATAATCTGCAGGTAAAAATATCAAAACACGTAATATATTACCTATAGAGGACTAACAGATCTAAATAACAACTTCAGGCGGGTAAAAATGGAACAGAATTCAAACCTAAAAGGACATCCAAATAGATTCGAAATGGAACAGTATATATTGGTATTCATATTTTTGATAGAGCAGCGCTGGGGTTATATAATCAATAAAGAACTTGCAGATGATAAAATAACAACTAAACAATGGTTAATGATGATTGTTATAGAGAATGCATTTGACCACGACCCGTCTATGCAGGAAGTTGCAGATGCATTAAGCACCACACATCAAAATGTAAAACAGCTGGCAGTCAGATTAGAATCAAGGGGCTTTATTAAGATAGAACGAGACCTCCATAACAGGCGTATTTTAAGACTGAGAACTACAGATGAATGCAGAAGGTACTGGGAAAAAAGGAGTCCTGAAGATGCTAAATCTATAATTTCTCTATTTAAAGGATTGGAGGATGAAGAAATAAGTTCACTATTCAATATTGTAATGAAATTGGAAAAAATATCAGGAAACCTGTACAATGAAGCTAAAAATGTAAAAAAAGTAAATTGAATGTTTTAAGCCGTTATCCAGATATATTAAAAGTTTCAGGATAAATTATCAATTTATCCCTTTTTCTAGCTCATCGGTTGCTGTATGTTCTTTCATAATAAGCCATGTACTCGCCGCTTTTTATCCGTTCCCACCACTCTTTGTTATCTAAATACCACTGTATAGTTTCAGCTATACCTGTTTCGAAGGTATATTTTGGTGTCCAGCCCAATTCATTTTGTATTTTACTGGAGTCTATAGCATATCTCCTATCATGGCCTAATCTATCTTTTACAAAGTTGATAAGAGATTCAGGCTTATTTAAATTTTGAAGAATTAATTTTACTATTTCTATATTTTTTTTCTCGTTGTTTCCACCTATATTATAGATTTCTCCAATCTTACCCCTATGAATGACAAGATCTATAGCAGAACAGTGGTCATAAACGTGCAGCCAATCTCTTACGTTCAGCCCATCACCGTATACCGGCAGCGGCTTATTTTCAAGGGCATTAGATATCATTAAAGGGATTAATTTCTCAGGGAACTGATATGGTCCGTAATTATTAGAACATCTGGTTATGTTTACCGGCAGATCAAACGTTTTATTATAAGCCCTGACCATTAAATCTGCGCTGGCTTTACTTGCAGAATAAGGACTATTGGGAGCTAAAGGAGTATCTTCCCGGAAATAACCTGTTTTTCCCAAGGAACCATAAACTTCGTCAGTTGATACCTGCAGATATTTTTTAATACCATACTCTTTGGCAGCGTCTAAAAGAACCTGAGTTCCAAGTACATTTGACTTTATAAATATTTCAGGATCTTCAATACTGCGGTCTACGTGAGATTCTGCTGCAAAGTTTACGATGTAATCCACATCAGATGTGATTTTAAAAATTAAATCTTTATCAGTTATATCTCCTTTAAAAAAGGTATAATTAGGATTATCTTCAATTCCACTCAAATTCTCCAGATTTCCGCAGTATGTAAGGGAGTCTAAATTCACAATTTCATAGCTACCATATTTATCAAGCATATATCTTACAAAATTGCTCCCTATAAACCCTGCTCCCCCTGTAATCAGTATCTTCGTCATTATTTGTTCTCCACGGCATTATTTAAAAATCAGTACCCGTTTCTTTAAATGTTTTCCACTTCATGTCCTTTTCAGAGAGCATGATTTCCATATCCTGACCAATTGGCCATTCAACATTTATATCAGGGTCGTTCCAGAGTATTCCTCCCTCATCATTGGGGTCATAAAAGTTGGTGCACTTGTAGGTAAACTCTGCTTCATCTGAAAGTACTAAAAAACCATGTGCAAACCCTTCAGGTACATAAAACTGTTTTTTATTTTCATCAGAGAGAATGACTCCTTCCCATTTACCATAAGTTGGTGAATCCTTTCTTAAATCAACCGCCGCATCAAATACTTCCCCTTTTATAACACGGACCAGTTTACCCTGAGGTTTGGTATACTGAAAATGAAGCCCCCTAAGAACTCCTTTTTTAGATTTAGACTGGTTATCCTGAACAAAGTTAAAATCTAATCCTGCTTCTCTAAATTCTTCTGCATGGTAGGTCTCCATGAAGTAACCTCTTTCATCCCCAAACACGGTAGGTTCTATTATATAAACACCCTCAATAGATGTCTTTATAAATTTAAATTTACCCATACTCTTCCTCGCTTAAATTGAACTTTCTAAATTTGAATCTTAAAATCGGTTGTTATTGACTAATTCCATAAGATAATTGCCGTATTCAGTTTTTTCTAAAGTTTTCGCCAGTTTAAGGACCTTATCAGCATTTATCCACCTATTATGGTAAGCAATTTCTTCTAAACATGCTATAAAAAATCCCTGTCTTTTCTGAATAGCCTCAACAAAGTTACTGGCCTCTAAAAGCCCATCATGTGTCCCGGTATCTAGCCATGCCATTCCACGGCCTAATAATTCAACTTTTAATTGCTTCCGCTTCAAGTAAACCTCATTAACAGAGGTAATCTCAAGTTCTCCCCGAGCAGAAGGCTTTACATTTTTAGCTATTTCAATTACATCATTATCATAAAAATAAAGTCCAGGAATAACATATTTTGATTTTGGATTCTCG
This sequence comes from Methanobacterium veterum, assembly GCF_000745485.1. Classification (NCBI taxonomy): domain Archaea; kingdom Methanobacteriati; phylum Methanobacteriota; class Methanobacteria; order Methanobacteriales; family Methanobacteriaceae; genus Methanobacterium; species Methanobacterium veterum. The sequence continues at coordinate 252,745 of NZ_JQJK01000014.1, read as the reverse complement.
GGTTTCTCCTCAAGAGAAAGTACATTACCATCCTCATCAAATTCAACTACGCCAAAAGCCCGTGGATTTTTAACATAATATCCAAAAATAACTGCACCCTCTTTTAGTGCTGAAGCCCTTTTTAATATTTCACTGAACCTGTGACCGTGGAATATATTATCCCCAAGTACTAAAGCCACATTATCACTGCCAATGAAATTTTCCCCAACTATAAATGCTTCTGCAAGCCCTCTAGGTTCATCTTGCACTGCATACGAAAAAGAAACTCCCAGATCACTGCCGTCTCCTAATAACTCTTTATAGAGAGGTAAATCTCGAGGAGTGGAAATGATCAGTATTTCCCTGATACCTGCAAGCATAAGAACAGATAATGGATAATAAACCATTGGTTTGTCATAAATAGGCAGTAACTGCTTTGAAACCGATTTTGTAATTGGGTACAGTCTTGTACCGGATCCGCCTGCCAGAACTATTCCTTTCATTTGTTATTCCTCCTTTATGCAGCCCATTTATAATAAGTCCATATACTCCTTTAAGGCCTCTTTATAACTTCGAATTTCCGGAAAACCTTCCATTTTCCAGTTATAATTTTCAAGAACTGAATATTCTGGTCTTAATGCGGGAGTAGGAAACTCTTCTGTAGTAACTGGTTTTACTTCAACATCAATTCCAGCTATATCAAAAATCTCCTTGGCATATTCATACCATGAACAGTATTCACTATTTGTAACATGATAAATGCCGTAGGCTGGTTTTTTAATAAGCTGCTCAATGGCATTTGCAAGATCTAAAGTATAAGTAGGAGAGCCTACCTGGTCATTAACAACGGAAATAGTATCATTTGTTTTAGCTAAATTAAGCATTGTAGTAACAAAATTAGGGCCGTGGTAGCCGTATAACCATGCAGTTCTAACTATATAAAATTTGTCCAAAATGTCACGGGTATAAACTTCACCCAAATACTTAGTTTTACCATAAGCACTTAATGGGTGGGTTTGATCATATTCATAATATGAACTGCCCTTAGTACCATCAAAAACATAGTCTGTAGATATATAAACAAGGGCACTATCAACTTCTCTGCATGCAACAGCAACGTTCCTTGTTCCCAGCACATTTACTTTATATGCTAGATCAAATTTAGATTCACATTCATTCACATTGGTAAATGCCGCAGCGTTCACCACTACATCAGGATTAATCTCTTTTACTGTTTTGATTGTTTTATTAATATCTGTAATATCTAAAGTGTCAATTGTGGTGGTACTGATTTCATTTTCGGCAGATAAGCTATCCACTAAATCATGACCCAGCATACCTTCAGAACCAATGATTAATACTTTCATTTTTTCAAATCCCATTAGTAATCAAATTAATATACAGCAAACTTATGTTTTATTTAACTTTATAATTTATTTTAGGTTTATATTACTTATTATAAATAACATATACGTGAAATTTAATTAAATGAATTATTACATAAAATAGAGATATACATAACTTTAATTCAGTTGTTATTTGATGAATAATTAATCAGGCATAGTGAACATTTATACTACAATTAACTTAACATAATCAATTTTACGGCTTATCTGGAACATTTTAGCAATCTTTTTGATTCTATCTGCCGAACCATCTAAAATAAATATTTCAAGGCATGTGCTGTCTTTAAGGTGGCTGTGAATTTGAGTATTGACAATATCTTCAAAATCATGTTTTATTTCAGTTACCCTATCTTCAACTTCCTGTTTATGAATTAAAACAAGTATTGCATTAATTTGACCTTCTAAGGCCTCTTTTTCCTTATTGTCTGCTATTAGCATCCTTGCACTTGCCCTAATTACATCAGATCTTCCAGAAAAACCGATTTCATCTTTTATTTTATCTATTTCTTCAAGCAACTTTTCATTCAGAGATATACTGACAATTGGCATGTTGTATTATAAGTTAATAAGCTATTATAAAGATTATGCTAAATTTTATTAACATTATATTTAAATATTAATAAGAACTAATAATAAAGCATACAAAGTTTAATAGCTTTGGGGGCTATGAATGGAAAAGAGAAGAATAATAATAGTATCATTACTTTTAATATTTATTTTAACGGCAGGTTTATTTATTTATTTTTCTGCAAGCAGTCAAGAAGAATCAGATAACAGTAAAATAAACGTAGCAGTGAGTATAGGTCCGCAAGTTGAGTTTGTTAAAGCTGTAGGGGGAGATAAAGTAAATGTAATTTTAATGGTGCCCTCTGGATCAGACCCACACACCTACGAGCCGTTACCTGAACAATTAACCAGCATCTCAAAAGCAAGAATGTATGCAGAAGTAGGGACACCAGTAGAGTTTGAAACAAATTACATGTCCAAAATAAAAAGCATTAATCCCAATATGCTTATTGTAAACTGTTCAAAAGGGATAGAATTAATGCCTAATACTGCAGAGAATGAATCCGATGAAATAGATCCCCATGTTTGGACAAATCCTAAAAACGCTGAGATAATGGTTGAAAATATATACCAAGGATTGGTTCAGATAGACCCCTCAAATAAAGATTACTATCAAAAAAACCGTGACCAGTATTTACAGAAACTTGATGAATTAGATAAAAACACAACCAAAACGCTTAAAGAGAAACATACTCCTATTATACTGGTATTTCACCCTGCTTTCGGTTATTACGCCAAAGCATACAATCTTACCATGATCGCAGCTATGATCAACGATGAAGAACCATCACCACAGCGAATCGCAATGATGGTGGACACTGCCAAAAAAAATAATATAAGCGTGGTATTTACAGAGCCCCAGTACAACCCAAAATATATGCAGTCAGTAGCCTCCCAAATAGGAGGCAGAGTTGTATTTGTAAATGATCTTGATGAAAATTATCTGCAAAACATGGAAAATGTCGCTAAAGCATTTTCAGGGTCTTAAAAAAATTAATTTTTAAAATTTTATTTGTGTTATTATTTAGGATTAGCAATATAACAGAAAGATACTGCTGATTCTTCTTATTTAACAGTTAATTATATAAATTGAAGGTTAGATTACGGCTATTACGTGGTTGAAACCAGCGATACAAGCTGAAAAATATGTTAAACCCCTTAAATCTAACAACAATAAAAACGAAGGTTAAATTATGGCTTCAAAAGTAGTTGAAATTAGCAATGTTTCAAAAAAATTTGGCAAATTATCAGTTCTTCATGATATTAACCTCAGTGTAAATGAAAAAGATTTGATGGCAATAATAGGTCCAAACGGAGGTGGAAAAAGTACCCTCATTAAAATCATCATGGGGATCCTGACACCAGACACTGGTGAAGTCAAAATCTTCGGCAGGGAACCTAAAAAATCCAGAAAATTAATGGGATACCTACCACAGCATGTTGCTTTTGATCCTGATTTTCCTATAAACGTTTTTGACACAGTACTTTCCGGCAGATATCATGGATTATTTAAAGGCTACACAAAAAGCGATGAGGAAGCAGCCGAAAAGGCCTTAAAAGATGTTGACATTTACAAATTAAGAGATAGACAAATAAGCGAGATCTCCGGTGGGCAGATGCAGAGGGTTTTTATAGCTCGTTCCATTGTAAGAGAGCCTAAACTTCTCATTATGGATGAACCCATGGCCAGCATAGATCCTGAAATGCAAAATTCATTCTACAAATTATTATCTCGTTTGAATGATAAAATGACCATAATACTCATAAGTCATGATGTAGGGGCAGTTTCGGCCCATGTTGATAAAATAGCATGTCTTAACCGTGAATTATTTTATCACGGCCCAGTGGAAGGTTCTGCAAAAGGATTAGAAGAGGTTTATAAATGTCCTCTTGAACTTATAAGCCATGGTATTCCCCACAGAGTGCTGGGAAAACATGAAAAATAATAAGATAAAGGAGATTATTGATGATTGAGAATATACTTCAGTATCAGTTCATGCAGAGAGCGTTTATAGCAGCGGTGCTTGTGAGTATCGCATGCGGAATCGTTGGAACCTACGTAGTTATAAAAAGAATAGTCTCTCTAAGCGGGGCAATATCCCATGCTGCTTTTGGTGGTGTAGGTCTTGGCTACTTTTTAGGTGTAAATCCAGTACTGGCAGCTATTCCATTCAGTATTTTATCTGCAATGGGAATAGGTGCAATTAGAGATCGAGTTAAAGTTAGTGAGGATACAGCTATTGGGATATTATGGAGTGTAGGAATGGCTATTGGTATAATTTTCATAAATTTAACCCCAGGAAACGCTCCGGACCTCTTTAGCTACCTTTTTGGAAGCATACTAACCATAGACAACTCTGATCTTTATATAATGTTTATTCTAGACCTGATAATTATAGCAACTGTTTTCCTGTTCCAGAGGGAATTTTTAGCCATATCATTCGACGAGGAATTCTCGAAGGTGTTAGGAGTTCCTACAGAATTCATTTATATGCTTCTTCTATCTCTGGTGGCGTTAAGTGTAGTGGTTCTTATTAAAGTAGTTGGGGTCATCCTTATAATTGCCCTTTTAAGCATTCCCGCTGCCATAAGCAAACAATTTACCTATGATATCAAAAAATTAATGGCATTTTCCATTATAACCGGTGCTATTTTAACTACTGTTGGACTGCTGCTTTCATACATATTCAATTTAGCTTCAGGAGCAACTATTATTTTAGTTTTAGGAATAACTTTCACAGTAGTTTCGCTGGTAAAAAAATACTGGTAATTCATTATAATCTAGATTATACATCAAATAACAGGATTAAAAATTGAATTTACCATTCTAAACTTCTTTTCCTTAAGATTTTATACACAGATAATATCACATGTGAAATAACTCACATTTTAAGGGACAAAATTTTATTTATTTGTGATAATTACTTTAAATCAAGGGCCGAACAAGTCCTGGTGAAAAGTCTGGATAAAATCATCCTTCTTGTTATTTTTTCCATACTTTTCACCTCCTTTATGCCTTCAATCTCTGATTTTGAAATTACATACATTATGTAAAAATTAAATATTGAATTTTATATGATGTTTTTAATATGGAGTTCTTATAATGATTTTTTTCTTTAATAAATAACAGTAATTTTAAAATGTAAAATTTTACATGATCTTAAATATTTATAAGCCCATAAGTGCAAGATCAATTCATGAAAAACAAATTAGTTATTTCAGTTATCTCTATTTTTATTTTATCCATTACTTCACCAGTTGTATTTGCTGATGTTATAGAGCCTGGGATGAAAGAAGTTAAATTATATTATACTATCTCCAATATTAATAAATACCCAGATTATATTTTTTTAATCCATGGGACACCTTCTCCATCCTACGAAATAATTAATTCCAGCGAGTTTAGTTTCTATAAATTAAGTACAGTTTCCATATATGCCATAAAAAAATCTAATTTCAATGAAACTGAACTATCCAGTAACGCCCATTTTTATAATTACTTTAAAAATAATCCAGATATAATAAGATCAAATATAAAACTCGATGGTTCTTATAAACAGGTCAATATTAATGACCCTCTAGAGAAAGCGTGCGTACTACTTGATATAAATTCGATAAATGGAAGTACAATGGAGATAAATAAATCTAAAATAATATTTACATATACAGACGGTACTTCACAGGAAAAAATATTTAAAGATCAAAATATAACACCTGAACCTTCCAATAAATCTAATTTAGCTCTTGAATTATGGTACATTGTTATTCCAGTTTTAGCTATCATTGCCATAGTTATAATTATTATATCAAGAAAATTTAAATGAAAATATGGCACATTTTCTGGTTGCATGGCTCATCACAGTTATGGTAGAATTTTTTATTTTATGGCTTTTTACCCGAGATAGGCCATCTAAACTTTTTCTTTATTCTTTACTTATAAATTCATTTACACTCCCACTAGCTACATATAGCTATTACAACATTTTAAACAACATTTATATTATTGAAATAGCTGTTATTTTCATAGAAAGCATTTTAATCATACTCTTATTAGAAATTAAATATAAAACCGCCTTTTTGATTTCTTTAACTGCAAATTTTGTTACTGCAGTAATCGGTTTTTTTATTTAGGAATTTTTAAAAAATAAGTTTTATATGCAGACCAAGATATATTTATAAATTGGTCTGCAAATGTATGCGTGGAGGCGATAACTAGGCAACTATCTATATTTACATGCACTAGTTTTCAATTAGATAATATATTATTACTTATTAATAATACTTTCCATTATTTTATATTATTCACCCCGCGCCTTAATAGTCCATTTATTATATATTCTTAATTTTAAATGAACTACTCAATTTAAGATTACTCTAATAAATTTAGTGGAAAATACAAAGAACTAATTAAGAAATTTAACCACTTCAGCTGACGTTGAAGGTTTAAATATCTTAAAATAAGTAAATCCATACATCAAACCACCATTATAAAGCCCATATAATTGATAAAAAAATATTTTTCTTAAATCACTTTCAAATTCGATATTAAATAAATTATAGGTTAAAAAATGGAATATAACTTGGTAATCTAAAAATAAGAAGTAAAATTTATGTTATAAAAAAATATGTTGAAGTTTAAGATGCCTTTTAAACTTTAATTTCGCTTAAAATAAGATTAATTTTCTTTTTATCTTCTATAAACTCAATTGAACCATTAAAATGTTCTAATATTGTCATTATAAATTTTAACATTGATTTAGATTTTCGAGACCCGTTAATATCTTCTCCAATACCATCATAATTCATAACCAATTTAACAGTCCCATCATACGATTTTAAACTGATGTTTAACTCACATTTATCCTGATCTGATTCAAAGTAGTTACCTTCAATAAATTCATATTTTAACTCATCAGATATAAGCTCATTTAGAATTAATCCAAGGATAATTGCAGTATTTATATCAATTAAAACTCCACCCATATCTAAATTTAGTTTAACAAGATCTTTATCCACAGCATATACGTCCAGTAAATAATTTATGAGGAGAGCAGTATACGTATTAAAATTAACCATTGCAAAATCTTCAGACTGATCTAGTATTTCATTAAGCATCATAATAGCATTTATACGAGTCTGGCTTTTAATATAGAAATCAGCTGAATCTTCCTCTTTAATTACAGAGGCATCTATAGTTATTATAATTGAGATCAGTTCCAGAGTAAACTGAATTCGCCTATATATTTCATCTATAAGCGTTTCTTTTTCCTTTATTTCTTCTTGAAGATATTTATTGGCCCTTTCCAGTTCTTCTGTTCTTTTTTCAACCAGTTCATTTAGATAATATCTGTGCCGGATTAATTCATCTTCAATTAATTTACGTTCAATAGCATATGATATAGATCGGGACAATAAAGGACTGTTAACCTGTCCTTTTACAAGATAATCCTGTGCACCTTCACTTACAGCTTTAATAGCTGTTTCTTCATCATTGAATCCACTTAATATTACAATAGGGATTTCAGGGGCCTGTTCATATACACTGAAGAACGTATCAAGCCCAACACTATCCGGAAGACTCAAATCAAGCAATAAAATATCAAAATCATTCCTAACAAGACACCGAAGCCCATCAGAAAGCCTTTTAGAATGGTGAAGCTCAAATACAGCACTATTAACTTCTTTCAGCATTTCCTCTATTAATCTAAAATCTTCAGGATTATCTTCAATTATTAAAACTTTGATAAGCTTATCATCCATATCTTAACCCCATCAATCTCCATTTAAATTAGAAGGTAATTTAACAACTGAAAGCCAAAAATCTTCAATAGAGTTTATAACTTTAAGGAACTGGTCAAAATCCACAGGTTTGGTGATATAACAATTTGCATGATTATTATATGTTTTAATTATGTCTTCTTCAGCACTGGAAGTAGTTAAAATAACAATTGGCACGCGTTTTAAGATATCATCTTCCTTCAATTCTTTTAAAACTTCACGTCCGTCTTTACGGGGTAAATTTAGATCGAGTAAAATAACATCAGGTCTCGGTATATCAGTATATTCAAACTCCTGATTTAAAAAGGCCATTGCCTCTACACCGTCCTTTACCACGTACAATCTATTTTTGGTTTTTGTATCTTTGAAGACTTCTTTTATGAGTCGTGCATCTGCGGGATTATCTTCAACCAGTAAAATATTTATTGGATTGGCCATCATTGTATTCCCTCCTATGAAGTATACTTTTTAAAAGCACAAATTCCATATATTAATTTAAAGTATTATATCTTTTCTGACTATTTAATAAATTTTGTAGTGAGTAATCAATTATTTTAAACAATGTTAAAATATTTTAACCCACAGGTTAACTTAAATAAATTAAGTTATAAGTTTAAAATATCATTAGATAAAAATATGGCATTAAATTTTAATTTTAGTTTAAAAATCTACTAAAAATAAGAATTCTAAAAATATAGAGTACATTTTATTATTTAAATGTGAAACATAAATTACAAAGCTACATTTAAATTATAATCTTACCATATATGTTAATGGAATTAACCTCCCATTTTTCATACTATAAATTTTATATGGATAAGTAAATCTAAAACATCATTATGCCGAATGCAAGTATTATTGAATTTATCGGTGCTTAACTAAATTCAACTTAAATTATTTAAACAGCAAAATTTTGCAGGCATAGGCATTTGATTTAATTTAAAATCATTTAAATAATGATGATCTACATGTTTAAATCACAAATCTAATAAGTTATGGCACTAAAATTAAATTAGTAAACAAATTAACTTAATCTATTCTTAAATCTACATAAAGGAGAAGTGAGATGACCAACGACAATATTCCAAAGGACTATGATCATAAAAAAGAAGCCGTATGGCAGGATAAATGGCAAAGAGACGATACATATAAGTTCATAGGTGACGGAACAAGGCCAAATTACATAATTGATACACCTCCACCATACCCTACAGGTGCTACCCATATGGGGCACGTCTTAAACTGGACATACATAGACATAATAGCAAGATTTAAAAGAATGCAGGGCTATGATGTCCTTTTCCCACAGGGTTGGGACTGCCACGGGCTCCCTACTGAAGTTAAAGTAGAAGAAACCCATAATATCAAAAAAGGAGATGTTCCAAGGGCTAAATTCAGGGAAATGTGTGTAGATCTTACACGTACAAACATCAAACAGATGAAATCCCAGATGCTGTCAATGGGTTTTTCACAGGACTGGTCCAGAGAATTTGTGACCATGACGCCAGAATATATGAAAAGGACACAACTGTCCTTTTTAAAAATGTATGAACAGGGTTTGATTTACAGAGGAATTCACCCTGTAAACTGGTGTCCAAGATGTGAAACTGCGATAGCTTTTGCAGAAGTTGAATACCATGAAAATGAAACCTACCTAAATTATCTGGAATTTCCAGTTGAAGAAAGTGAAAAAGGTCTCATGATAGCAACAACCAGACCTGAACTTTTATCAGCTTGTGTAGCTGTCGTTGTACACCCTGAAGATGAAAGATATAAAGAAATGGCAGGGAAAAAAGTAGAAGTACCTTTATTTGGGCGCAATGTTGAAATAATAACTGATGAAGAAGTTGATCCGGAGTTTGGTACTGGTGCAGTTATGATATGTACCTTCGGTGATAAAACTGACGTTTTATGGGTAAACAAATATGATCTTGATATAATAGAAGCACTGGATGAAAAAGGTGTGATGAAAGATGTTTCATGCAAATATGCTGGTATGAATACCCAGGACTGTAAAAAACAGATCATTGAAGACCTGAAAAATGAAGGGTACCTCAAAAAACAGGAAAAAGTAGACCAGAACGTTGGATTATGCTGGAGATGTAAAACTCCAATAGAGATACTGGTTAAAAATCAGTGGTTTGTAGCGGTAAAAGACCTCATACCTGAAGTACGGGAAGCCAGTGCTGAAATGAAGTGGACTCCAGAGCATATGGAAACCCGTCTTTTAAACTGGACAGGTTCCATGGACTGGGACTGGTGTATATCCCGTCAAAGGATATTTGCAACCCCTGTTCCAGTATGGTACTGCAGCAAGTGTGGGAAAGTACATCTTGCAACTCCAGATATGCTCCCAGTAGATCCAACACAGGACAAACTAGAAGAAAAATGCGAATGCGGTAACGAAGAATTCATCGGGGAAACCGATGTACTTGATACATGGATGGACAGTTCAATAAGCCCTCTTTCTATTACCGGCTGGCCTGATGAGGACTTTAAAAAATATTACCCTGCATCACTCAGGCCGCAGGGGCACGACATCATAAGGACATGGGCATTTTACACAATACTCAGGTGTAAAGCACTTACAGGGGAAAAACCATTTGATGAAATAGTTGTAAACGGAATGGTATCTGGTGAAGACGGCCATAAAATGAGTAAATCAAGGGGCAACACCATATCACCAGAAGAAGTGCTTGAAGAATACGGTGCAGATGCTCTCAGGCTTTGGGCTGCAAACAGTGTCCCAGGTTCTGATGTTCCTTTTGCATGGAAAGATGTAAAATATGGATATAAATTCCTTAGAAAATTCTGGAATGCATTTAGATTTATAAATATGCATATACAGGACTTTAAACTGAGCATAAGTGAAGAAGAAATCCAGAAGAACTTAGATCCTATGGACAAATGGATATTATCAAAATTAAACCGTTTGCTTGCTGATGTAATGGGTTCAATAGAGTCATATAATTTTGCCAATGTCGTGAACAGTATTCAGGCATTTATCTGGCATGATTTCTGCGACGAATACATTGAAGCTGTAAAATACAGGCTTTACAATGATTCTACCGAACTCAGCATGACAAAAGAAGCTGCACAATATACGCTTCAAACTGTTATATCAACCTCATTAATTATGCTGGCTCCGCTGACTCCTCACTTTGCAGATGAAATTTACCAGTATGTTTCTGATACTGGTATAAGCATCCACAAAACTCTGTGGCCCGATGTAAACTTTGAATTAATTGATGAAGCAGCAGAGGAAACTGGAAAAATTGGAGTAGAACTTATAGGAGAAATCAGGAGATTCAAGGCATCCAAGAAAATGCCTTTAAATGCAAAGATTAAAAATCTAAACATATACACTCCCGATCCTGCTTTAATTGGCCAGATCGAAAACCTGGAAGAAGACATTAAAGGTACCATGAGAATAGAAAGTTTAGATGTGATGACAGGAAAACCAGATATTAAAGAAAAAGTGGTTGAAATTACCCCAGTCATGGCAAAAATAGGCCCTGAATTTAAAGGAGACGCTCCTAAGATTGTAAAGTATTTGCAGTCTGAAGATATGGATGAAATTGTGGCAACTCTTGATAATGAAGGAGAAATCACAATTGAAGGTAACAAATTGACATGGGACCATATTGAAGCCAAGAAGGTAGCGGTTGGTAAGACTGGAGAGAAGGTAGAAGTAATTCACGCATCTAATTTAGATGTAATTTTAGAGGTAATCGTTTAAATAACTAAAAATTTCTAAGGATTTTGCACCGCTTAAAAATAGAAAATTTTTAAAAATTTACGTGATTCAATGGAACTGGAAATACAAAAAACTGATAAAATTGAAGGGGTTATCAAAGCTCCTCCTTCCAAAAGTTACACCCACAGGGCTATTATAATTTCATCACTTGCAGAGGGGAAATCTACACTCAATGACCCCCTGTACTCTGAGGACACACTTGCATCTTTAAATGCATGCAGGGCACTTGGATGTGAAATTAAAAAGGAAGATGATAGATGCATAGTTAATGGTACTGGAGGGGTCTTAGAAACACCAGAAGATGTTGTAGACCTTAAAAATTCAGGGACAACACTTAGAATAATGACTAGCGTCTCGGCTCTTGCTTCAAATTATACGGTTTTAACAGGTGACAGCTCACTTAGAACAAGGCCCATGCAGGATTTATTAGACGCCCTTAAAAGCCTGGGAGTTACAGCATTTTCATCTAGAGGAAATGGAAAACCACCAATATGTATCAAAGGAGGGTTTAAAGGAGGTAAAACCGGTATAAAAGGTGATATAAGCTCTCAGTTTATTTCATCTCTTCTTATTGCATCTCCCTATGCCCAGAATTCTGTTGATATCAACGTGAAGGGTGATTTCATCTCCAAACCATATGTGGATATGACAACAGACATCATGGAGAAATTTGGAGTTAGTCTAGACTATAACAAAAAACAGGGATCATTCCATATAGATCCCCAAACCTACAAAAGCCGGGATTATACAGTTGAAGGAGATTATTCCTCAGTTTCTTATATAATAGGAGCTGCTGCAGCACTTAACGGCGAAGTTACAGTAAAAAATGTTTTTAAAGACTCAAAACAGGGAGATAAACAAATATTAGATATTGTCAAGGATATGGGTGCTGAAGTTAAAGTTAAAAAAGATGAAGTTACAATAATTGGACAGGGAGAACTTAACGGTACGCATGTGAACCTGGAAAATGCTCCAGATCTGCTGCCTACTGTTGCAGCGCTTGGAGCCATATCAAACGGCGTTACAACTATTGGGAATGTTGAACACGCCCGTTTTAAGGAAACGGATAGGATTCATACCTGTGCCCTTGAACTCTCAAAACTCGGCGTAAATGTTACAGAAAAAAAAGATGGGCTTGTAATTAAAGGAGGAGCTAAAGGGGGAATAGTTAAATCTCATGGAGACCACCGCCTTGTAATGGCGCTCTCGCTTGTTGGATTAAAAACAGGTGGTTTAACCATAGAAAACGCGTCGGTTTATGATATATCTTTCCCTAATTTCCCAGAGGCTATGAAAAGACTTGGATGTAATATAAAAACAAAATAGAACCATTAACTAAATTTTATTTAATCCTTTAACTACAAGGTACACTACTGCAAAAAATTTTCCCACAAAAAGCAAATATCTATTTAGTGCTTTAACTACATGGTAATCTATTTAATTACTGAAAATATAGTATTTTTATTACAAAAAAGGGGAACCAGATGGACATGACAAGAAAAAAAGTAACCAAAATCGTAATTCTTGGGTCAGCCGATTCAGGGAAAACAACTGTTATAGAAACTCTTTTAAATAGAAGAGAAGAAAAAGTAACCAAAATAGAATGTAACGGTACGACAGTTTCACTTGATTACGGAAACACCATTATTAATGGTAAAAAAGTCCATATTTTCGGCACTCCAGGTCAGGAAAGGTTCAAGTTCATGAGGGAAATATTAACTACTAATTTAAGCGGTGCAATTGTAGTAGTTGATAATTCTGTAGGCGTCACAGACATGGATATCAGAATACTGGAAGCACTAAACGGCGGAAACATTCCCTATGTAGTTTTTGTAAATAAACAGGATATAGCTCCAGGAGATCTTGAATCCGAATATATAAAACCCCATACTCCACTAATTCCAACCACTGCAACAACAGGAGAAGGAATTCAAGAAGGATTAGAAGTTCTTTTAAACTTAGTATAAAACCTTAATAATTTTAATTTTCTTTTATTGATAATATGTCTTCAATTATTTTAGGACCATCAACCATCGCAAGCCAGTTCTGGTGTGAAATGGCAGTTGACTTGAGGCGCCAGTACGGTGAAGTTCAAACACCAGAGAAAGAAAAAGGCAGTGAAATTCATAAAGACAGATTTCTTGAGGTCTTAGAAGAAATAGTAGTTGAAATAAAGACTCCTGCAGATAAACTTCATTCTAATGTTCATAACATGAACGTAGAACTTGATCTGTACCAGAAGGAAGGTTTAACCCGTGAACTACCTATTTTATCTAAATTTAAAAATGCACTTATAAAAGGCATTATTGATGAGATTAAACTTGTAGAAGAAGTTGAAGGCCTAAAAACATATAAAAGAACTCAAATAATTGAGATGAAAACACGAAAAAGCCAGAACCCACCATCATCCCAGCAGATAATTAAAGATAAAATGCAGGGCATGATTTACTGGTATGTACTCAACGCCATGATAAATGGAAAGACTGAAATGGGAGATTTCTGGTCTGCTTATGGAGTAGATCTAATTGAACCTGATTTTAATGAAATTATTTTAAGTGAGGAATATATGGAAAGCCTTGAAATCCCCAAAAATGAACAAAAAGAAATTGGTACTCTACTGGGGGTTGGAACACTTATAACTGAAGTTATCCATAAATTTAAGGAACTCCCCGAACTATCCAGAACCATTGAAATTATTTATATAAATCAAAAAACACTTACTGAAGTCCACAGAGAAAAATATAAGTTTGATGAAAGATTTTTTACCCGTGGAATGGAATGGGCACTTGAATACTGGTCTGGAAAACGAAGCCCTACCTCTGTTGGAGAAGCAAACAACTGGAAATGCAACTTCTGCGGCTATTACACTCTCTGCCCTGCTATCCACAAGAAATGGAAACAAGGTGATTGAAATTCAAACTCAAATGAAAATCAAAGAAATAATGGACAGGCTCCACAAATACGTTAAAAAGCCTGTGAAAAACCCGAATCCATTCAGGGTCTTGATTACAACTATTTTATCCCAGAGAACACGGGATGAAAACACAGATGAAGCGTCAGCTACTCTCTTTGCAGTATACAGAACACCAGAACAAATCGCCAATGCTCCCACTGAAGAAGTAGAAAAATTGATCAAAAAAGCGGGCTTTTTCAGGGTGAAAGCAAAGAGAGTGAAGGAAGTTTCAAGGATAATCCATGAAGACTACAAAGATGTCGTTCCTGATGATATAAATGAGCTTCTGGCTCTTCCGGGAGTGGGAAGAAAAACAGCAAACTGTGTTCTGGTTTATGGGTTCAGATTAAACGCGATTCCCGTAGATGTACATGTGCATCGAATATCAAATAGATTAGGACTTGTAGAGACAAAATCTCCCGATGAAACTGAGCTTGAACTTACAAAAATTGTCCCTGAAGATTACTGGCTTGATTTAAATGAAAGTTTTGTGAGGTTTGGACAGGATATCTGCAGGCCTATTGGGCCAAAACATGAAGAATGTCCGATTAATGACCTGTGTGATTTTTATAGGGATATGAAGAATGAATCCTCTTAAAAAATAAAATCAAATAATCAATTATTACTTCTTTATATATCTGATTATTCTTCCAAGCTATTTTATGCAATATTTTCTCCTACTTTTAAAAATTAATGTGCTAATATACACCTTTCTTAATTTATCTACAATATTATTTCAGCAGCACTTTTTTTATTTCATGTAATCTTTGTTATTTTTATGTAAAACTGCGCTTTAACTACTCTTAAAAAACAGGAATATCTCATTTAAGTTCATTTTTAGAAATTGTTAAATAATACCGATCATATAATTAATAATACTTCTCTTAGTAAAATTATTAGTATTGAAGGTCGGATATGCGTGGGAAATGTTATGTACATAGCATCATTTGCATTGATCGTTCTTACTTTAGCTGGTGCCTTGAGTTTGGTTAACTTAAACGATTATTTTACCAAAAGCAATGCTTATGACAGTACAGCACAGACAATTGACCCCCACGATGATATAAAAATTTTAAATGAACAGATGGTTAAAACCGAGCCAGATAAATATATGATCAAAGGCCAGTCACAAAATACAGGGCAGTACAAACTGAGGTATGTTTCTATAACCGTTAATTTTTATGATAAATATGGTAATTTATTATATTCCAGCTTTGACGCTAAAAGCTACATTAGTCCCGGGGAAACATGGAAATTTGAAATTCCCTATCGAAAATCAAGTATTCCCTACTCATATAGTGTAAAAGTTGGCCCAACTTTACTTAAATAAACAGCCAAGTTTCATTTTGGAGAAATAAAATGCCTCAGTTAAGAGACGATTACAACATTTTTGCAGGACATGACTTACAGCGGACAAAAGCCCTTGCAGACGGCGTATTTTCTATTGCAATGACAATTCTTGTGCTCGAACTAAGTATTCCATTTTTTGGATCAGTTCACAGTGAAGGCGATCTGTTTACAGTTCTACTGCAGGTAGCGCCGAGATTACTGGTTTATTTCATGAGCTTTATCACTTTAGGAATTTTCTGGACAGGCCATTCCCTTCAGTATACTTTTATTGAGGAAAGCGACCGACATTTAAACTGGATCTCTATTTTTTTCCTGATGTTTGTTGCACTGATACCCTTTACTACTGCCTTTTTAACTGAATACATCACATTCAAACTAGCGATAGGAGTTTACTGGCTAAATATTTTGATCCTTGGAATTTTCACATATATCCACTGGCAATACGCATGTAAAAGCGGATTTATATCACGTGAAATCCCTGAAAAAGTTGATAAATCACTACGAAACAGGATCATTACTGCACAGATATTTTATGCCCTTGCGGCACTCATGTGTTTCATCAGTACATACCTAAGCATTGTAATTCTCATTGCAATTCAACTTAATTACGCCCTTGCACCAAGCTTTAGACATATATCTAAATAATTCCAAATCCAATTAAAAACTATCTTTCAGCAAGCTTTTTGATCCCTTTTTGAAACTTAGGAGGGATATAAATAACAGGCTGTTTAATTGAAACAGCTTTATCCCTCAAACCTTTATCTGCAGTAAAAAGAATTGAATCTGTGGCTACAGCAACTTCCAGAATCATGTCATCTTCAGTATTTATAAGTTTATTCCTATTTTCAGGCCAATCTATTCCATAACTACAATACAGGATATCTATTTTTCTTTCAGCTTCTAATTCCTTTAACTTATTTATTTCATTGTAAAACCCTGCCTTTAATTTTCCTTCACATAAAACTAAAACTATTTCTTCAACAAAATCCGGAATTAATATCTCAAAGCCGTCTAAAAAATCCAGTTCTACTACTCTTGAGAGTGTATGGGATATTAAAATGCAAATATCTGGTAAAATCCTAGTAATTCAGATCAGCTCCAATTTCATTTAATCATGATAAATTTGTTTAGCTAAAATTTAATTTAATCCATTAACATTTAAAGTCGATTTTAGTTAGATTATATTTTATTTTTATTGTTTTAATTATTTTAATCAAATGCCAGAACAGCCGATTGCAAAAATAGAATTTAAAACAGTTCTACAACTTCCAAACTTATTTCATTCAAAATTAAGACTTTTAGAGTTAAATATCGACATATTGATGATGTGCCTTATTCAAGTAATGGCAGGTTAAAATTTCATTTATAATAATTTTTGATTTTCATATTTATTTTGTTTTATCAATTAATTCATAAAATAAATTAATATTAAATAACATAATAATATTACTTATAATATTAAAGGGAGATGAAACTGTGATCAATATAGATAATTTTCCGGCAGAATTGAGATGGAAAATTGCTGCCCAATCTGCAAGTTCACTGCTATTAACTCATGAAAAAGTATATAAAGATATCTTAGGTCCAGATTACAAAAAAATACAGCCATTAATGGATACTATTAATTATATATCATGGATTCAGGATGGAAAAAATGCAAGTATTCTATCAAAATATCTAGGACTTCCATTCAAGACTGCAGAAGAAATTGAGAAAACCAATGAATTAGTCTCAGAAATACTTTATGGGCCAGAAATAAAATATAAAAAAATTTATGCAGTTGGACATCATGCAAAAAGCCAGATAACGAGCTGTCCATTTTTAAATAGAAGCAAAGAAATAGGTTTTGAAAGTAAAAGTCTTTTTGAAAACTGCAGTGCTTATCATGAAACATTTGTTAGTAATTTGAACCCCAAATATTCAAAAAAATTCACAAAAGCAATGTGTAAAGGTGATGAATACTGCGAAGCTGTTACTGAATTAAAAGAGAGTAAATAAATAGAAACTGTTAAAAATAAAAGTTTCTTATAAGTGAATAACCCAATATTTGGACTAATTATAAGAAATTTGATTAGTGCCTAATGACATAAAGTCATGTTATTCACTATGAAATTTATTTACCAAGGTCGGCAACTTCTTCTGCAAAAGCCCCAAGCACTTTTTTGGATAACCCCTCAACGTACTTGAGTGATCCAGCACATTCGTGGCCGCCGCCGTCTATCCCTGCTTCAGGAATTCCTTCTGCGAGTTTTGTAACAATGGTATTCAAATTAAATCCAAATTTTTCATTTACAGCATCTGTTGCCCTTATAACTCCAAAATCAGGGCCAAAAGAAAGTGTTATAATTGGATTTTCTTCCCCATACTTTTTAACAATTGTATCATGCACATAACCTGTAGTTTTACCAGGGGCAGGATAAGTGAACTTATGAGCATATTTTTCAACATCTAAAACGTTGAATATTACTCCATTAGGGAGTTTTTGGGTTTTAAGATTAGGAAGTGCCGCTCTAAGCTGGTTTTTAACTCTCTTTTGAGATTCATTGTAAAGCGCCCCTATGAGCTTTACATGTTTATCATAATTTCCAAGGCCCAGGATTGTATCTATAATACCTCTACCGTTCATGAACCTCAGATAAAATGCCTCAAAATCGACACATGTTGCAATTTTATCAAGATCTTCCCTTGTATAACCTTTTTCTCCGGCAAGTTCTATGTACTTTTCAGCTTCCTCCGAGCTTGCATGGTCTCCAACTGCAGCAATACCCGGTAAATGCATTAAGCTTTCCTTAACTTCAGGATTTATCATTTTTGCCACTTCATATGCAAGTGCCCCTGCTGTTATCTCAGAGTTGCCACCAACAAGGTAAGGATTCACGTGTACGTCCACGTAATCATCCACAGCTACCCTTTCATTTTCCACTTCACCAGGATAGTGGTGGTCAACAACTACAATTTCAATATCGTAGATCTTAGCCTTTATAAGCGCCACAATATCTTCTTCAGTGGACCCGTTATCAAGGAGAACTATTAAAGGCAATTTTTGGCCGTGTCTTTCCATATCCTCAAGTGAGAATGAAAGGTCCTTTACTACATCTTCTATCTCATAGAAAGGAGCTTTACTTGGAGCTCTCTTGAAGAAATGCCATTCTGCATCACTGCCAGGATTTATTTCTCTTATTAAAGGAATTACTGCCTTTTCAATTGCAACCCCTGCACATATCCCATCTGCATCTGCATGGTGTCTTACAAGGATAGATCTGCCGTCGAAAATAGCTCTTCTTATTGCTTTTGCAGCATTAGCCATTCTTCCCCTAAGCTTATCCAGGACTTCACTTTCAATCAGGATTTCTGTTGTTTCAGGCATAGCTTTCTCATCAATTGCCTCATCAATAAGCCTCCTTGCTTCAAGGGACTCTTTACCATGTAGTTTTTCAATTGATTCCGATTCTATCTGTATCTTACCGCTGTGAATAGAGACTTCACCAAGTACTTCAACAATATCCCCAATGTTTATGTGAGGATATACTCTAATTCCAGGCTCATCAAATGCAGCTACCCATGTAGTGGAGGTTTCATCTGAAATTGTAAAAATGGTAGGTCCAGAAGTCTGCTGGATCTGAATTACTTCCCCAACTATCCTTACAGATTTTTTGACTGATTTTTTAGTGATTTCACCAATAGGAGTTCTTGCAATATTTTTCCTGAGTTTAACAAGCTCATATTTTCCCTTAAGATTTGATAATGTAAGGTCAACTTCTCCTTTGGCCTTTTTAATATCAATTACTTTAACAATAACCTCATCACCAACATCATGACCTAACATTCGTCCTCTAACTAGGCCATAACCTTTTTTTGAGAGGCTTACAAATATTCCCCAATCTTCGACTCTTGTAACCTTTCCTTTATAGTGAGAACCGAGTTCAAGATCATTTATATCACATGAAGGGTGTAATGCATATACTTTCTCTTTAACTTCGCAGCCTTTGCAGTAATCGCCTGATTCTATCGTTTTACCGCATTTTTTACAGACATTAATTTCGCCTTTACCGCCGCATTCTTCGCATGTTTCTGTTACTTCAACTTCCCCTTTACCTTTACAGACATCACAGGGAACTTCATGTTCTTCTCCTAAATCAAACCGTTCCATCGCCCCTTTTGAAATACCTTTAACATGCTTTTTAACATCTACTTCACTTTTTACGCCGCTTCCATGGCAGCTTTCACAAACTTTGTAACTTAGGACTTTATGTCCTTTACCTTTACATTCCAAACAAGTTTTAATCATAAAATACCTCAACTCTGAATTTAGGTCTAAAAATATAGCCTATATAAAAACCGTCAAAATTTAAAATATTGACCTACCAAAATGGTTTTGTGACTTGATAAAATACGAAAAATGCAAAAATCCATGTTTTTGCCTTTTTTACTCCGTATTTTTGATACAAAAAATAAAAACTGTTAAATTCAATTTTAAATTTTGAATTATTCACCAGTATTATTAAATTTAAATCGTTATTTACTAATTCGTCTTTCCCATTTAAATACATTCATGTTTCATTTTTAATGAAGTTATATCCTATGTTTTAATTACCAGTGTTTTTTGTTAGTTTACTAAATAGAGTAATTCCTGTAAAATAATAAATCAATATCAAGATTATATTCAATACTATTTAAATTTAGATGGATTTTGTCTTACTAAATTATCATTTGCTGTTTCATACTGGATTGATCTGTCCATGTAGCTATTTGCAAGCGTTACGTGAGAATTTCCATTTGTACTATCCTTCTGTTTAAAGTAAGTAACAGCCTGTTGAAGCTCTGAAGTTGCATTAATCCTGGCATCTATTTGTACCATAAGGTTCTGAATATATTGTGTAAATACACTATCTTTAGAGTTTTGAGCGTAACTTAAAGCATTTTTAGCCGAAGTTTTTGCTGAATTAAATTCAGATAGTGCACTGTCAGCATTTGAACTGGCATTATCAAGCGAATATTTGTTTGCATTTGTTACTGCAGTATTATAATAACTGTCCCCATTTTTAATATGATTACTTATGGTGGAAGAAAGTCCGTTTATACCGCTTGCATCTGACTGAATACATCCAGATATAGCAACTATGGCCATCATAAATATTACAAGTAGCAATGGGAGAATTT
Organism: Methanobacterium veterum; assembly: GCF_000745485.1. NCBI lineage: Archaea > Methanobacteriati > Methanobacteriota > Methanobacteria > Methanobacteriales > Methanobacteriaceae > Methanobacterium > Methanobacterium veterum. Next base: position 231,795 of record NZ_JQJK01000014.1, on the reverse strand, counting down.
TATTTTTCATATTTACCTATTAGACATTTAATTTTCAAGTATAAAAATTTTCTATTTTTAATATTCGTAAATGCAAAGCATGCAAAATTCTTTGAATTTTGCTGCATCAAAATCGAAGATTTTGATAACATTTACTCAACTTTAAAATTTTACTATTTTAGTAAAATTTTAATGTTCGGAAAACGTAATTTCCTCAACTTTAAAATCTTACGATTTTAAACATGAAAAAATCTTTGATTTTTTCAAGCTTTAAAGATTTTCTATTTTTAACTGAAAAATCTTTAATATTCGTAAATGCGAAGCATGCAAAATTCTTTGAATTTTGCTGTATCAAAACGAAGATTTATTACAACCTGCAAAATTCTTTGAACTTCCACTGCTCTGCAAAACTAGAGGTTTTATAAGCATGCAAAAAAAATCAGAGATTACTAAAAAAAATCATATATTAAAATAAAAAAATTAATTGGAAGTCTAAGACCCCCTTAATCATTTAACTAATTTAAACTGATTTCCATAATCCATGGATACTACAATATTCCCTGGCATTGATTACATTTACACTTTCTAAATCAATTTCAAATTCAGCTTCTGGTTTATCGCCTGGTTTAAGCATTTTTCTATAAACTCTACCATCTGTAGCTATTTCTATCCATTCTATAAAATGATTTTCTTCCATAGGGTGTGGAATTGAACCTATCTTAACCTTAATTCCATTATCTGTTTTTTCAACTACTGGAACATGTTTTTCAGACCCTGAATCATTGATTTTTTCTTCAAGCAACTGCATTTCCTGTCCGCAGCATACTAGTTTCCCTGCACCTGCATGAAGGACATCAACGATATTTCCGCAGATATTGCACCTGTAAACCTGATTTTGTTCTGTCATTTTGATTCCTCTTTTAATATTGTTCACATTTAATTTCAAAGTATTTTGCCGGATGATCACACGATGGACATTTTTCTGGAGGCTCTGTTCCAATATATACATGTCCACATTTTCTACAGGTCCATTCTACTTCCTTATCTTTCTTGTAAAGGGTACCTGCTTCTATTTGTTCTAAAAATTTTCGATATCTTTCCTCATGATGTACTTCTGCATAACCAATTGCAAATAATCTGTCACTTATATCTATAAACCCTTCTTTTTCTGCAGTATTCGCAAATTCAGGATACATTTCAGAATTTTCATAATGTTCTCCTGCAATTGCTGATTTAAGGTTTTCTACTGTTGTCCCATAGATAACAGGTGCGGCAGCGGATTCAACTACAATTTCTTCAAGAGGTTCTCCACTTTCTGCTTTTAAACCCTGGATCATTTTCATTAACCATTTAGCATGCTCTCTTTCATTATCTGCAGTAATGAGGAAAATTTCAGCCAGTTGTTCGTACCCCTCTTTTTTTGCAACTTTAGAATATAAAGTATATCTATTCCTTGCTTGACTTTCACCAATAAAGGCCTTTGCTAAATTTTCCATTGTTTTTTGCATAGATATCACCTTATTTTATTTTATAGGTTCTTTTTTATAAATTTTTATCGATTAAAAAAAAATTATAGTTTACATCAAATCTAATAATCTAGAACATTTTAACGTATTTAATTAAAATTTAAGCAATTATAATACATATTATTAACTATTAAAATACTTAGTCCATTTAATGGATTAGATATTATCTTAATTCCATTTTATTTATATAATTCAATATAAATAACTATTTACCATTATTTTTAGCAGTTATTGTTCTTATTATCAACTTAAAAGCGTTGAATGCTAAAAATACAGGCACAAATATTAAAAGAATATAATATATGTTTGAGAGCCATGAAGTTAAAAAATCAAATGTCATTATCATATTATCATACTTATTTTGTTATTAGTAATAAATCAGTTTAATGGTTTCCTAAATTTTATATTAATAAAAATTTAAAAAGTAGTAATAATTATAATATTTCTGGTTGTAATATTATGAAAAAAAGTAAAGATCTTAAAAATATGGGAGAACTAAAATCATTCTGGATTATAGATACTCCCTATACTAATTTTAATCCATTAGAAAAAGAATTATCCGTTGATGTAGCAATTTTAGGTGCCGGTATTGTTGGAATTACATCTGCATTACTTTTAAAAGAAGCAGGATTATCAGTAGCATTAATTGAAGCCGAACGGGTTATCAAAGATGTAACTGCAAATACAACAGCAAAAGTCACTGCTGCCCACAACATCATATATTCTAATCTTGAATCTCACTTTGGTAAAGATGGAGCACGTATTTACGCAGAAGCTAATCAAAAATCTATAGATAAAATTGAGTCCATTATAAAAGAAAGAAATATAGACTGTGATTTCAGGCGCTTACCATGTTATATTTACAGTGAAAATCCAGATGAAAGAGATATGCTTAAAAAAGAAGCTAAAGCTGCAGCAGATGCAGGACTCCAAGCCACATATGTTGAATCTTCACCACTACCCTTCGAAATAGCAGGAGCTGTCCAGTATGAAAATCAGGCAGAGTTTCACCCAAGAAAATACCTTCTGAATTTAATTGACAGTATTCCCGGTGATGGCAGCTATATATTTGAAAATACAAGGGCACTTAATGTGAAAGAGGGTGATATTAATGAAGTTATTACAGATAAAGGCTCAATTAAAGCTAAAAATGTAATAGTTGCAACACATTTTCCAATTTACGACCCACGTCGTTTATATTCTAAGATGTATCCAAACATGTCCTATGCTCTGGGCCTTTACTTAAATGAACCATTTCCTAAAGGCATGTATGTGAGCACACAGCCAACTGTGACTTACCGTTCTTCCCCATCAGATAAAGGAGATATTGTTATAGTGAGCGGAGCAAACCACAAGGTAGGACATGAACTTGATACAGCAGAATCTTACAGAAAATTAGAAAAACATGCCCGTGATCACTTTGATGTTAAATCAATTGATTACCACTGGTCTACACAGGACAACATCACCCTAGATAATGTCCCCTATATTGGCAAAATAGAATCTAAGTCAAAAGGAGTTTATGTAGCGACTGGATTTATGAAGTGGGGAATGACAAATGGAACAGTTTCAGCCCTGATTATCTCTGATTTAATTTTAGGGAATGAAAATAAATGGAGTTCATTCTTTGACCCATCTAGATCAATGCCCAAACTTGAATCTACAAAAGAATTCATTGAGACCAATGTAGACGTTTTTAAAGAGCTAATTGGAGGTAAAGTGTCAAGACCAAGTTCTATGGATCTATCCATGTTGAAAGAGGGAGAAGGAAGCATATTAACTGTTAAAGGCAAAAAAGCAGCAGTTTCAAGGGATGAAAATGGTAAAATTCATATTTTATCTCCGGCATGCGTACATTTAGGCTGTCAGGTAGTCTGGAATACAGCCGAAAAGACGTGGGATTGCCCATGCCACGGTTCGCGTTACAGATATGATGGAAAAGTTATCCACGCACCTGCACTGGGAGATCTCCCAGAATACGAAGATTTAGAAAAATAGATTTTACCGCCCTTATTCACTTATTTTTAATACCTAACACAATAATTTGCATATATTAAGACATTATGTTAATTAATCCCTTTTTTAAGATAATATCAAAAGATATTTATCTATAAATATAATAAAATGTTCTTTTATAATGGATCTTTAAAAGGGAATTTTATGGAAAATAACAACAATATTAAACTAACAACTTTAATTATTGCAACACTGGCATCATTTGTTTCGCCGTTTATTGCAGCAGCAATCAATATCGCGCTTCCTGCAATTGGATCAGAATTTCAAACAAACGCTATTTTATTAAGCTGGATACCTACCTCATTTTTACTTGCATCTGCCATGTTTGCAGTTCCATTTGGGAGATTAGCAGACATATTTGGGATGAAGCGCATTTTTACATATGGAATTATAACTTTTACCATCGCATCATTTCTATGTGCAGCTGCACCTTCATCAATGTTTCTCCTTGCATTCCTGGTCCTTCAGGGAATTGGATCTGCAATGATATTTGTTACCAGCATAGCAATTGTAACCCACGTATTTCCACCAAAGGAAAGGGGAAAAGCCCTTGGAATAACAATAACATCAGTATATGTGAGTTTAGCACTGGGGCCTGTCTTAGGGGGAATAATGACACAGGTTTTAGGCTGGAGAAGCCTTTTCCTCTTAATGATACCTGTAGGCTTAATAGTTCTTGCACTCACTTTCTGGAAATTAAGGGAAGAATGGGCAGCATGTAAAGGTGAAAAATTCGATTTATGGGGTTCTGTAGTTTACAGTATATCACTTTTCCTGATTATATACGGATTTTCATTACTTCCAGAAATAACAGGAGCCATATCAACTGCTCTTGGAATAATTGGAATGATAGGCTTTGTTATACTGGAATTAAAAACAAAAAGCCCTGTATTTGAGGTTAAGCTGTTTAAAAATGCAACTTTCGCATTTTCTAATTTAGCATCATTGATCAGTTACAGCGCCACATTTGCAGTGGTTTTCCTCCTGAGCCTGTATTTGCAGTACATAAAAGGTTTAAGCCCAGGAAATGCAGGGCTGATTTTAATAGCCCAACCAGTTGTTATGGCCATATTAGCTCCTATTGCAGGCAGGCTTTCAGATAAATACAATCCACGTTTAATCGCATCTCTTGGTATGGCACTTACAACAATAGGTCTTCTGTTATTCGTCTTTTTAAACGCAAATACAAGCTACGAATTTATAATAGCAGGCCTAATTATACTCGGTGCAGGGTTTGGACTTTTCTCATCTCCAAATACCAATGCAATCATGGGGTCTGTTGAAAAGAGATTTTATGGAGTGGCATCTGCATCTGTTGGAACAATGAGACTAATTGGGCAGACACTGAGTATGGGAACAGTTCTAATCATTTTCGCCCTGTACATAGGAAATGTTCAAATTATGCCTTCTGAGTATCCTGCACTTCTGTTGAGTGTTCAGATCGCCTTTATCGTGTTCACGGTGCTTTGTTTTGTTGGTATATTTGCTTCACTGGCTAAAAGTAGGGAAAGTAAGCAGTAGTTCAAATACACTAATAAACCTCCTATTTTATTTTATAAAAGTTAAATAACATTAATTAGTTTCATTTTTTAATTAAAGGCTTAATAAAAGAATAGTTACTCATAGATTTATCTAAAATATTTTTAAATAAAATATGAGAGATTAAAACTCGCAAATTATTAAATTATTGGTTATTAAAGCTTATTTATACAGATTTATTATAATCAGTATTTTCTACTTCCCTGTAATTTGTGTACTTATTTGCTAAAACAAGGTAAAATATAAGTAGTAAAAACAACATTACAGAACAATTGATTAGACGTAAAAGAGTGACTTCACAATGAAGAGTATAAAAGAAATTGCTGAAATTTTGAGTGCAGATTTATCGGAAAGGGAATTAGGAAATCCTCATTTTAATTCTGAGTATAAGTCATGTCCCCTAAATAAGAAATATTTTCATGAAATTAATTTTGCTACAAAAGACAGGAAAATTGCATTCGTTGACGGAGGTAATCAAGAATTGCTGCCATCTCCTGTATCATCAGTACAACTAAACCGTGTTTACTTTAGTATATTTAAAAATAATAAAAGAGTTCCAATTAAATCAGGAATTCCCCAAAGAATAGAATTTCTTTCTTACACCTCTTCCCAGTTAAAAGGCGACGATATTAATTTTGAAACAAAAATAAGACCAGTAAAAGATAAATTCAGCCCATATTTACCTGATGAAAGAGATCTCCAAGCAAATGCCCGTAAAGAAAATGTGGAAGCCGGAACACAAGTTGGGATGGATAGAATGGCATCCATGGCCCGAAGATTTGCCGAATGGAAAATTACAGGACATGTTATAGAGTCAGAACTAGAACCCGGAGATATTATTGTAAGAGATGGGTCTCTTCAAACTGGCCATCAAAGAGAATATAAATATGAAGAAGATGTTTTTAGAAAAGCAATGGACAATGATGTAATTATCACAGGTTTATCTAAAACATGCAGGTTAGCTACTGATACCCGAGTTTCACTTATTGATTCTATTCAAAGGCTAGCAGATGACACGGAAATTAAATATGATAAATGGTGTTATTACCCCGTTGCATGGAGCAAAGATACTAACCGTGAGCATAAAGCTGTAATTATGGTCGTAAAATTAAATAAACATGCCCACACTGCATTTAGGTTTGAAATATTCAAAGAACAAGCTGAAACTATGAGTGATAAGGAAATATGTGAACTAGTTTCATGCATTGCAGATAATTCTAAAGATATTAAAGTACCAGGATATCCATACGGGCTTATTGATGCAGATTTATGGGCTAGAGTTAAGAATGAAGAAATGGAAGGTTATAAAGCAAAATTGTACTCTGAACTTTCAAGAATGGGGACCTGGAAACAGGTTAATCCACTGATCAAAATTGTAAATACACATGAAAAATTAGATGGGCAGTAACTGAGGTAGATGTAATGACTAATGAAAGAGGCCAAATTATAGGCGGCGGACTAAAAGATATTATCATAAGAGAAAAAAATGGCGAAAATTTAGAACTTGGTGAACTTTTAATTGTTGAAAATGCCTCCCAATCAGACGAAAGAAATTATACTATCCTTCAAGTTAAAGATATTGAATATAAAAGCCAGGCCCATCAATCCACCCATGAACTGCTTTCAGGTATGAAATTAGAAGGCTACGACCCTGATCTTGAGTTTATGGAACCCGAGTTGACCAATTATAATTTAGGACGAGCTAAGTCATTACTCTATGTTCAGGAAAAGATAACAGGCGGTGAAAGAGAATATATCACCAAAAGTCCAAAAAGACTGCCTAATTTTTTCAGTCCCATTAAATCCATTGAAGAATCCGATTTAAAATTCCTGGAGCCAAAAAATATCGAAAATTCAATTTATTTAGGCGATATTAGAAGTGGCTCAACTGTAGAAGAAGGAATTAAAGTTTATATTGACTTGATTAAATCATTGACACATCACATTTTAATCCCGGCTACAACAGGTAGAGGGAAGAGTAATTTAGTTAAAGTAATGCTCTGGAGTATTTTAGATACTGAAGGAGCAGGCATTCTTGTTTTAGATCCTCATGATGAATATTATGGAGACAGTATTAAAATTGGCCTGCGGTACCACCCTAAAAAAGATGAAAAACTTGAGTACTATTCTCCAGATAAAGACAATGATGATGCAGTCACATTAGCTATAAATGTAAAAAAAATACGGCCATATCATTTCAGCGGTATTGGAGGATTTTCATCAGCCCAAACTGAAGCCATAAGAACAATCTATAACAAATATAAGTCAAATTGGATAACTAAAATTGCTAAAGGAATAGATAGAGATGTCCTGAAGGAAATGGGAGTTCATGAAGGGACTGCTGAAGTTTTAAAAAGAAAAATTGAAACAAAATTAGGTGTATATTCTGTTGATATTGATGAGGATAATCCTGCAATGGGTAAAAAATGCATATTCAATAGTAATTTGTTTGTCGGCGGCGACTATGGATTATCAACGGTAGAAGATATTGTTGGGGCATTAGAAGATGAAAAAGTTGTTATTATCGACAGCTCAAAATTAAGTGACTTTGAAGAACTGTTCATAGGTAGTATCATAACCAGCAATATATTTAATAAATACAAAAGATACAATTCTAAAGAATTAAATAATAAACCCGTTATCAGTATTGTAATCGAGGAAGCACCGCGAGTTTTGGGCCAGGATGCAATAGAAAGTCACGGTGGAAATATTTACGGCACAATTGCTAGAGAAGGCAGAAAGTTCAAAATAGGTTTGATTGCAATTACTCAATTATCCAGTGTTATTCCTAGAGCGATTTTAGCCAACATGAATACCAAAATTATTTTAGGAAATGAAATGTCACCGGAGAGATCAGCAATAATTAACAGTGCATCCCAGGATTTATCAGACGATGAAAGAATTATTGCCAGCCTGGATAAAGGTGAAGCTATCGTCAGTAGCGTTTTTACCAGATTTGCCATTCCTATTTATACTCCTGAATTTAAAAAATATGTTAAAGAATATTTAGATGAAATACCTCAAGACAAAACAAAAGACCTTAAAACTATGGTCATAGGTTGATAAAGATGTACAAATTTGCTCACGTTGCAGACTGCCATTTAGGAGCTCAAAAATATTCTGAATTAAAAGAATTAGAAATTAAAGCTTTCAATACATGTTTAGATACATGTATAAAAGAAAAAGTTGATTTTATTATCATCGCAGGGGATTTATTTCATTCGAATCTCCCAGACATGAGTGTTGTCAAACAGGCCGTTGGAAAATTAAAGGAAGTGGCAGACAAAGGAATTCCAGTTTATATTAATTACGGCAGCCATGATTTCAGCCCCAATGAAACTTCAATCATCGATGTAATTACTGAAAGCGGCTTACTAAAAAAGTTATTCAACGGTTACGTTGTTGAAAATGAACTTGGAGAAGAAAAACTAAAATTGAAGTTCATCACGGATAAAAAAACAGGGGCTAAATTAACAGGAATATCAGGGCGAAAAATGGGATTAGATGATGCCTATTACAATATGCTGGATAAAAAGAGCCTAGAAGATGAAGACGGCTTTAAAATTTTCGTCTTTCATACATCCATTAAAAATTTACTTCCTGATTTTTTATCTAAAATGGATGGAATTGACATTAAAAGGCTGCCCAAGGATTTTGATTACTATGCTGGGGGGCACATACACCAGAAAATATGCGAAACCCAATTAGAAGGTTACAATGTCATTACTTATCCTGGGCCTCCTTTTGCTGGTTATCCTCGAGATTTAGAAATAAGCGCAAAGGGTGAAAAAAGAGGATTTTTCATTGTTGAATTTGATGAAAAGATTAAAAGCGTTAATTTCTGTGAAGATAAAAATTTTTACGAATTAGATCTAGCCAAATATGATTTTTTATCATTTAAGGCAGATGATAAAAACTCAAACCAGCTCTACGATGAAATTTTAGAAAAAATAAGACAGCACGATGTTAATGAAAAAATAATTATCCTAAAAGTAAAGGGAGAATTAGCTGGAGGCAAAACATCCGATATCAATTTCCATGAAATAAGGAGAATTCTTAAGGAAGCAGGAGCATTACACGTAAGTATTAACCATCACGGGCTTGTTTCAAAGGAATTTACAAAAATCCGTGTTAAAGGAGAAACCACTGAGGAAATAGAGGAAAATTTACTTTTAGAAAATATACGCAACATAGAAGTGGGTCAAGAAGAACTTAATACAAAAGAAGGGGCCAAACTTGCTGTTAATTTATTAAAAGCACTGCGAAAAAGCCCTAAACCTAATGAAAAGAAATCAGATTATAAAAACAGGATTCTGAGCGAATCATTAGAAATACTGGATTTAGAGAGGCAATAATGATTTTTAAGACGCTTTCATTAAACAACATAAGGAGCTATAAAAATAATGAATCTATAGCGTTTCCAATTGGAACATCGCTCTTTGAGGGAGATATAGGTTCTGGAAAGTCCACACTATTGATGGCTATCGAATTTGCTCTTTTTGGTCTTGGAAATCAGAAAGGTGATTCTCTACTTCGAAAAGGTTCAAAAAAAGGATCGGTAACTTTAGAATTTGGTATTGGTGAAGATAATTATTTAGTTCAACGTTCTTTAATACGAAAAGAAAACGACGGACCAGTTAGGCAAGAAAAAGGAATTTTAGGCATTAATGGTGCAAAACTGGAGCTATCTCCATCTGAAATCAAGGAGAAAATTTTAAAAATTCTCAATTTCAAGGAACCCCTTAACCCCCGGGCCCAAAGTGTCATATTCAGATATGCAGTTTATACACCCCAAGAAGAGATGAAATATATACTCTCCCAAAAGCCTGATGAAAGGCTCCAAACTTTAAGAAAAGCTTTTGGTATAGAAGATTACAAAATCGCTGCTGAAAATGCAAATATACTGTCCAGGTCAATTAAAGATAAACTCATTGAACTGAAGACTGAAACAAAAGACTTAGATGATAAAAAACAGGAATTATTTGTGTTAAAGGGTAACTTAGATGCAAATAAAACTAAAAATACAAAATCTCAGGCACGCGGGGAAGAGCTGGATATTTTACAAAAAACCCAGAAGGAAACACTTGAAAAACTTCAGGAGTCAGAATTAGAGCTTAAAAAGATACAAGTTGAAATCCCTCATCTAAAAAAACAAATTGAAGAAAAAGAAAAACTGTCCATCAAATACCAAGATGAAATTAAAACCTGCGGGGAAGAAAATAAGCTGAAGTTTATCCCTCAAATTGAAACCCTGGAAAAAATTGAAAAACCCACAAATGAAACTGAAGAAGACCTGAACAGTAAACTGACCGCTATTAGAAAAATTATCAAAGAACACGACAGTTTAAAATCTAACCTAGCTCTCTTAAATGACAGTAAACAGTCAACTGAAAATGAACTTGGGGAAAATAAAAATAAAACTTCTGAGGAGCTTTTAAAGGAAAAAGATGCATTAATTCTTAAAATAAAAGAAAAATACGATGCTTTCAAGCTTGATAAGGAACAGGTGCAGAAAATTTCTGAAGATATATACAAATTAGATGTTGAAAAATCAGAAACTCTGAAAAAATTGAACAATGTGAATGGTTTGGGCGAATTATGCCCTATCTGCGGCAGCGTATTAAATGAAGAGCATAAAAAGAATTTGAAGAATGAAAGCGACGAAAAAATCAAGAAAATGAATTCAAGATCAAAAATATTAAGCCATGTAGAGCTAAAAGGGAAAAAACAGTTAGAATCAGAAGAAATAGAAATAAAAACCCTTGAAAATAATTTAAATGACTTAAAATTATTAATAGAGAAGGTATCACGTTTAGATGATTTAAAAAATAAGATTAATTCTATTTACATGAAACTAAATAGATTTGATAATGATTTAAAATTAATAATAGACAGTACTGTTGAATTTGATGAAACTGACAAATATATAACTCATTTTGAAACCCTGCTTGATAAACTCAAAGAGTACAACCAGAGCCAGAAGGATTTAGAGAACTTTAAATATCAATTTAAAAAGAATTTTGATAAAATAAAAGAAAATGAGGGAAATATTGTTGTTTTAACTGCAGAAATTAATTCATTAAGACAGAATTTAGTCACTTTCCAGGGAAAGTTAAAAGAATTAAAAAATATACCTAATGAGATTGCTGAGGTAAAATTCAATTACCAGAAAACAGAGGAAGAGTTCCAGGCAGTGAAAGAAAAAATAGTTGAGACCAAAACCATTGTAGAAAAACTGCAAGAGGATATATCAAAAGTTAAAGATGAAATCAATAAAAAGGAAAACCTCAAGAAACAGTTAGACAAGTTCAATGATTATCATATCTGGCTCAACGACTATTTGATTCCTACACTCAGCTTGATAGAAAAACATGTGATGCAGAAAAGGTATGAAGAGTTTAATGGCGATTTCCAGAAATGGTTCAGTATCCTGATTGAAGACATCTCAAAAACAGCTAAAATTGACGAAGAATTTACACCAATTGTAGAACAGGACGGCTTTGAACAGGATATCAATTATTTAAGCGGCGGCGAAAAAACCAGTGTGGCATTAGCCTACCGTTTAGCCCTAAATAATATCGTTCAGAAAGTTTCTACAGGAATGAAATCCAATTTGTTGATATTAGATGAACCGACTGATGGGTTCAGCAGGGAACAGTTATATAAAGTTAGAGAAATTTTAAATGAACTGGACTGCCCGCAGGTAATCATTGTATCTCATGAAAGAGAACTTGGGAGCTTTGCAGACAATGTATTTAAAGTGGAAAAAATCGATGGAAATTCCTGCGTTACTTTAAGCGGATAATTTTTATTTTAAATTTTATTTTATTCAAATTAATTTTTTAAGATTTAATATTAAAGATCTTACCATATATCTTTGTATTATTATTTCAATATTACATAATATAAAGAAACCCGCTCCAAATGGCACTAACAAATATATACATAACCCACCAATTTACATTATTAATCATTATGAAATATATTTATATTATAGGACGTTCCGTAAATAATCTGTTAAAATTAAGAGAGTTAAAGGAAAAACACAGTTAACGCACATAACGGGCGTTTAACGTCAAAATCAAAGTATAAAAAATAATTAATTTTTGCTTCGTCAAAAATCCGCGATTTTTAATAGATTTTAACAGTTTTTTCCTGAACCCAAATATGAAATATTTAGAGGTTGAAGGAAATTTAGGATGAAATTTCTGAACATTTGAAATCTACGATTTCGATGTTTGAAGAAGATAGCAGGAGAAAAATGCTTTGCATTTTTCTCTGCTGGAGGAAATATAATTTCCTCAGCCGCAAAAACGTAGTTTTTGCAGTTGCGGAGCAAAGCTCCGCAAACATAAAAAATCGAAGATTTTTTAATGTTCCTCAACCGGGAAAATTCCATGAATTTTTCCATGCCCCGAACACATATTGTTCGAGGGCCAAAAAATTTTAGGATGTTGAGAAAAATCTAAAAGATTTTTTGAACCTTTCGAAAATCATTATGATTTTTGAAGGCCTTTGGAAACTGTGTTTCCCCGGCCTCGAATGCAGAGCACTCGAAAATCTCCAATTTTAGGTGCCTCAAATTCATTGATTTTGACAGCATTCGACGGCCCGAACACCATGTATTCGACGGCCTGAGAAATAGAAAATAAGTTTTAGGAGGCTACAAAACGAACATAAATTTAAAGGTTTTAGGATTTCCATTAGCTATATTATTATTTATAGTCATGATGCTTATTCCTACACCAGGTTTAGGTTATGCAGGGCATGCAGCACTTGCACTCTTGATCTTCGCCATAATTATGTGGGTCACTGAAGCACTACACTTAGCAGTTACATCGTTACTACTGCTTTTTGTTCAGCCATTAATTGGTGTTACTGATTTTAACAGTGCCGTCGTGGGATTTGCCAACGGTATTATCTTCCTGATGATTGGAGGATTCATTATAGCAGAAGCTATACGTAAAAGTGGACTTGCACAGCGTTTCACGTTCACATTGCTTAACAAATTAGGTACTACTCCTGATAGAAGTCTTTTTGTAGTTGTTTTCTCAACTGGAATTCTTTCAGCGTTTATTGAGAATGTAGTAGCATATGCAATGCTGCTTCCAATTATAAAAGAGATTATACCTTTTATGGGTGTAAATGACCCTGAAAAAGGTGGTAGTAATTTTGCCAAAGCCATGGTTATCGGAGGATCCTTCGGTTCACTGGCAGGTGGATTCGGTACAGAAATAGGAACCGCACCCAACCTGATGGCCGCAGCATACACTCATATTCCCTTTGTAAACTGGATGATCTTTGGATTCCCACTTGCAATAATCCTTCTATTTATAATCTGGAAGTGGTTGGGCATTGTATTCAAACCAGAAGTCAAAGGTATTGTAGGTGGAATGGAGACTATTACTGCTAAAATGGTAGAATTAGGTCCTATGAGCCGAATGGAGAAATTCACTCTTGGAATATTATTGTTCACCATATTATTATGGGTTACAACAAACTACACTGGAATTAACAGTTATTCAGTTGCATTAATCGGTGCAGTGCTTCTATTTGCATTTAGAGTAATCGACTGGCAGGACGCGCAAAACGGTGTAGACTGGGGACTCATAATATTCTTTGGAGGAGCATTGTCCTTAGGAGCAGCACTACTAAACACAGGAGCAGCAAACTGGCTAGTACAAGTTATTATAGGCTTAGTGGGCCGTAACGCATCAACACTACTCATTATGATCGTGCTCATGATCATAGCAGTTACAATAACTCAGGTAATGTCTAACATCGCACTATCTGCGATTTTGATACCGCTATCAGTAACTTTAGCACAGGCACAGGGACAACCAATCGGAATTTACGCAGTACCAGTAGCAATAGCATGTAGTTTATCCTTCATGCTTCCAATGGCCGACCCAACAGTTGCAATGGCATACGGAACCAAGTATATCAACATTAAAGAAATATTTAAAGCAGGAGTACCTCTGATTGTAATCGGAATCATCCTGACTATAATTGATATTCTGGTATTGGCCATACCATTAAACATAATATGATCAAATTGTTTAAAAACGTAGAATTTCTATATTCTACATTTTATTATTTTTTTAAAATACAAAAGAAGTTTTATAACCTATCTTCATCCAACGATAACTTTGCCTTTTATGGATGAATCTAACTCATCGTGGTAATTGAATTCACCTTTTTTATCAAAAGTATAAGTGAATGTATCTCCATTGTTTAAATCTGGGCTTTCAAAGTTTCCCGTATCACTTACTATTTTATGAGGAGCATTATCATGACTAGTCCATCTAACTACATCTCCTGCTTTAACGTGCATTGGATTTGGTTTGAATGTAAAATTTTGAATAATAATGGTATTAGTCTGCTTCTCCTGCGTGCAGCCAGAGATTGAAATCACTCCAATAACCAGAAGAATTATTCCAATTCTTATAAAATTCAAGTTCATGATTTATTATTAGTCAAAGGGATATAATAATTTAACCAAATATAGTAATAAATATAGTATAATTCCCTCCAAAAATATAATTCACTAACCAATTAAGCACCATATTCTTCAATTTTTCGATACAAAGCCTATTTAAGACCACATCAAAAATCATTAATACATTTTATTCCTTTTAAAACATTGAAAACTATTAGTATGTTGAATCAGAAAAATTGTTATAGTGAATTTTACTTATTTAAAACTAATATCCTCCAAAAAATGCGCAGAAATACTTCTAAACATAAAAAAGATGTGATGAAATGATTACAATTACTAAAAAAGAAAATCGTGTTTTAAACCAGATTAAATATTTTCAAGCAGAGTATAGGGATGGTGTACCTTCCAATATTTTAAAGTTAGACCTTTCAATGTCAGAAACTGAATTTAAGGACATATTAACAAATTTAGAAGATAAGGGCCTCATATCAAAAAATGACAATTACATTAAAGCAAATGCAGTTGATGCCCAGATCAATGCTGTAGAATCAAGAGCAGAAGTTTTAAGGGAAGATCTTAACCAGACAGAGAAAAAGACATTTGAACTTATCACCAATTTAGCCAGTGAAGGATTTGTTTCAAGGCATTTTTTAGAGGGAAATCTCCTTTATGGTGACTTAAAATTGAGTAACCTCCAAATGTACCAGATTATCGTATCCCTTGAAAATAAAGGTTTAATCAAAAAAATCCAAAAGAAAGACGGAGAATATTATAACATAAATACGTAAACTTTAATTACTGTTTTAATTATTTTTTATTATAATTATCAAGAAAAAATAGATTCAATATGACCCATTTCCAATCGTATCTTCTATTGAAATAGAGTTGTAGGTTCTGTAATCAAACCACTTATCAGTGATAAAAATACCGCCACATTCACAAGCAGCTTTAGTGGATTCAATGTATAACCCCGGTTACTATAACGAGTTGCACATGATTTTTCACTTCTTTTTAAAATTTTCCCAATTTCCTTAAAGCTATAACCTTGCTCCCGCAGTTTACACATTTTAGTATCTTCCTCAAGCGTCCATTTACAACCTAAACGACTATCCTGATCCTCACTCATTTATAATCAACTCTTCTAAAAGCATTGAGATTATACAGATCTCCTAGTTCTAAATACTAAGTATTCTCTTGAATTCTCCTAATTTTATTTAAATATTCAATATAAGCTTTGTTTATTTAAATAGGTCTATTTTTTCAATGCACATATATATAGCACATAATGATGTCTATTATATTTATTGCATTTAAATTGATCTCACTAAACCCGATTAAATTAAATCACCATGAAAACCCCTAATTTTAATACAAACATCCAAATCAACATTTATGCTTTATAACCTTTAATTAAATCCAGTGAAAAATAACCTTACATCATCATGAGTAACAAATAAATCTTCATATCTAACTATTTTTTTACATTGCCCCTGAAAATACATGTACTATCTCCAATACTAACTTTATAATAATCATTCCTTTTATAATTTAAGGCTAATTAAACCTTTAATATACCAAATATTTTAAGATAGCAACTAATTCGGTATTTACATCCATAATAACCCATATAAAAATATTTAAATACTAATTTTAATAAAAGTATTATGTGGTGATCTTATGGCTGAAGAAGGAAATACTGAAAAAATACCTGTTTCCCCTGCAACATTTGTATATCACACTGAAGATGAATATATAATGGAAGTAGAGCTTCCAGGCGTGAAAAAAGAAGATATAAACATCAACGTGACTGAAAATACATTTTGTGTTAGAGCCCCAAGAAGAAATACAGAATATAACGGATGCTGGGTACTTGCTCACGATTTTGATCCAGATAAAGGCAGTGCACAATATGAAAACGGATTATTAACCATTAGAATGCCTTTAACTGAAGAAAAGGAAAAACCAAGCAGGGAAATAGATGTAATGTAAATATAAATTAATCCTTTCTATTTTTTAGGAGAGTTAAATAATGGTAAAAATTGGATATAAACTTTCCAGTGAAGAATTTGGCCCCCTCGATCTTGTATGTTTTGCTAAACAAGCAGAAGATGCAGGGTTCGACTTTGGCATGATTTCTGATCATTATCATCCATGGATTTCGCAAACAGGTCAAAGCCCATTTGTTTGGAGTACAATTGGGGGTATATCTCAGGTAACTGAAAGGCTGCCCATTGTAACTGGAGTAACATGCCCCACATTCAGGATACATCCTGCAATTATAGCCCAGGCTGCAGCAACAGCAGCTTGCATGCTTCCAGGCAGATTTAAATTAGGAGTAGGCTCTGGTGAAAATTTAAATGAACATATCCTCGGCGACAGGTGGCCCTCAACACCAGTTAGAATTGAAATGCTTGTAGAAGCTATACATATAATTCAATTACTCTGGCAGGGGGAGATGGAAGATTTTGAAGGTTATTTTTACACCATTGAAAATGCAAGAATTTATACATTACCAGAAGAACTTCCTGAGATATTTATAGCTGCTGAAGGAGAAATGGCTGCTACAGTTGCAGGGCAAATGGGAGATGGATTAATTGCACAGCATGCCAATGGAGATGTAGCAACAATTTTCAAAAATACAGGGGGCGAAAATAAACCCTGCTATAGTGAAGCTACAGTGTGCTGGGATGAAAGCAAAGATGAAGCTCGAAAAAATGCCATTAAATATTGGCCTATTAAATTAAATGATGTTCAAATAAACGTTGACCTTCCAACAACAACACATTTTGAAAGATTAGCTAAAAAGGCTGATGAAAAATCAGTTGCTGAAAAAATAGTCTGCAGTAATGATCCAGAGGATCATATAAATGAAATAAAAAGATATGCTGACGCTGGTTACGACCATATATGCATGCATCAAATCGGCCCAAAACAGCATGAATTTATCGAATTTTACAAAGATGAAGTGTTACCTTCATTTAAATAATTTCACTCATATTCCCGTATTTAATCATTGAATCAACCAAAATTAATTAAATTTACTTATTTTTTTAATAGCCCATTTCATGATTTAAGTTGTCCACGAGTAAGGATTAAATTCTGATGGCCGTATATACATTATATTTGCATATCCCCCTTTTAAAAGTGCATTATTTATATTAACACCATTTACATAAACTACAGCAAGAACCCTACCATATTTATCGTAATGCTTTGCATTATCTATATCCAAATAAACTTCTTTTCCAAGACATGCTTTTTTTACAAAATTTTTAGCTTCCAGATATCCTGGCTGTTTCTTTTCAGGTGTATTTATGCCTACAAGTCTTATTCTCCCAACAGTATCAACATCTATTGTGTCCCCATCTACAACATGGTAACAGAGGCCATTTGCATCATATGAAGAATTATTTGATATCTTCAAATTATGATTAGATATATTATCTTCCAAATTTGAATTACTGTCATTTGATAGCCCACTATTTTCAATGCATCCCGAGATAGTAACTACGAGTGCAATAAATCCGATTACAACTATTTTTGATTTCATTTCAGCATCCGAAAAATTTTTTATTTTTCGGGGTTCCAAACATATTGTGTTTAAGAACCTCCAAATAATTTTGTTAATTATTTTAAAAGTTCTTTCACCGAAAAACTAGTTCAATGATTTGTAAAATTCAACATATAAATTTAAAATAAGCTGTACATTTTCCAGTTATCCATATTTAATAGATCAATAAAAAATAAAAAAATAGATGTATTCACATAATCCATTTTAAATTATATCCGAAACTGCCCTTTATGTACATAATGGTTTACTGGTTGTAGTATTAGTTGTACTGTTTGTTGTTTTTGTAGTGTTAGTTGTTGTAGTCGTTTTAACAATTATATTAGTGAAATATCCATTTACAACTTTTCTGCCGTTAATGACACCATTGTAAGGAACTAAATAAACTCCACGGTGGTCATGGGATTTTCCATGGACCAAACAAAAGTCCATATCTGTATCGCCAGCGACCCACAGCCCTTCAGGAGATGTCAATCCTACAGGTCCTTGTTCAAAATATAAAACTCCCCAGCGATGTGTTGCAGGATTATAATTGTAGAAAACACGTGTATGATAATTATAATCTTTATACAGGCAGCAGCTGCATCTTCCAGTTGCATAAACGTATTTACTGGTTACAACCACGTTATACGCTCCTACGCCGCATTTAGATACGGTAGCTACAGATTTATATTTCCAACACCATTTCCATGTATATTTCAACGAATATTTCCATGTGTACTTCCAAGTATATTTCCATGTGTACTTCCATGTTCCGTTGCTTTTGTACCAGTGTTTATACCACTGTTTATGCCACGATTTATACCAGTGCTTATACCATTTTTTGTAATAATATTTGTACCATATTTTAGCTTTTGTAGTGGACGCTGCATTCACTTTTAAAACGCTGTTATCATCATTTAAACTAATTTTGGCGCCTTCATTCGAATTATATTGTGCACCTACTGAAGGAAGAATGAACGCTAGCATAATTGCCACTAATAGAACTGCGAGCAATGATTGTCGCTTAATTATATCGCCTCCTAGTCCTAAATTATTAATACACCTACATAGGACATTACGCACTTGTATAATAATCAATTTTATATAACATATAAATTTTTTTATTTAATTCGACAAAAAAGAAGCCATTAAAATCTATTTTAGCATTTAAAGCCCTATTAGAATTTATTTACGAAAGTCATTTCCAATCAACTTACTTCAATTAATTTTTAAACTATTCCTAAAATAGCAGAGTAATATTAATGAGTAAATTAGGGAACAATGTATTAATTAAAAGACATTATCATTTAAAACTATATCCAAATTAATCTGCGGAATTCAATGGATAATACGGTGAATAAGGAGTATAAATTAAGAAGATAAATGTATTTAGACATATGCTTTTAAAAATAGTCAGTTAAAACTTAATTAAGCAAATTTTTAGATCATATAGATCATTTAAAAATAAAAAATCTGGATTTGCGTTAATCCAGTTTTTCTAAATAGCAGTTATTAAATATTTATACAAAATATCCATTAACTACTTTTTTACCATTAATTGTCCCATTATAAGGGATTAAATATTTTCCCCTGTTATCATGGGATTTTCCATGAACCAAACAAAAGTCCATGTCAGTTACTGTACTGTACCACATACCTTCGGGGTTGTTCTTTCCAGAACCTACTTCATAGGCCAAAACTCCCCATTTATGCGATGATGGGTCATAATTTTTAAAGACCCGGGTGTGGTACTTATAATCGGTATATAAACTACAGGTACATTTACCAGTAGCCATGACATATTTTGAAGTTACTACTACATTATATGCAGCTACACTGCTTTTAGTTGTTTTAGAAGCTGCATTTACTTTTAGAACATTCACATTTTGATTTAAATCTATTTTTTGATTCTCATTTAGCGTATTTTGAATTTGTAGCCCTTCAACTGAAGGTAAAAAGATGACTGCTGCTACTACCGCAAATAGTAACGCACTCTTAAATTTCCACGTAATTGTACCGCCTCCGTGTCCTATGTGTTAAATTAGTTATTTAGGACGTCTTTTAGTACAAAGCTAATAATAAATCAAGATCATATATAAATCTTTTGGTCTAAAATCAAAAAAAAGACCTCCTCATATCTCTTTTTTAGATTTAAAGCAATATTAAAAGCTTTTATAATTACTCTCCTAGTGCGGAATTTTTCGATTGCTGTTTTGAGTAAAACAGCTCATTTAAAACTTTATTTCTAAAAATTAACAAGGAGGAATGTTTTTATAAAATATGCACTCACCTTTAAATCAGCTTATCGCATGACCGATATGGCCTGTTTATATATTATCCATATATAATACATAATTTCAAAAAAGAACCAATATAAATCCAGTATATGCAGGTATAAACTATGATAACAATTTTTAATTAAGTCCTAAAAAATCCCAATTTATGTGATTGAAATCATATTAAATCATTAAATTGTAATACAATATTTAAATTAAATATTTAGGGATAAAAAGTAAAAATAAAGTGAGAGCACTAACTGAAAATTAAATTTTGGTATACTATTAAATTACAAGTTAATTAATAGTAACTAAATGCAGATATAGAGTTCATTTTAAAAAAGATATAACTAAAAAAACCGCAAATAGGAGTTAAATAAATGATATTAATTGTAGGTGGAGCAGGATACATCGGATCTCATTTAAACAAAGAAATCAACAAAAAAGGAATTGAAACTGTTATATTCGATAATTTAAGCTATGGTCACAGAGACTTTGTGAAATGGGGAACATTTGAAAAGGGAGATTTAGGTAACATAGACGATATACGCAATGTTTTCAAGAAGTACCCCATTGAAGCAGTGATGCATTTTGCTGCATTTACATATGTTGGAGAATCTGTAGAAGATCCACAAAAATATTACACAAATAACGTTAAAAATACTTTAAATCTACTTCAAGTAATGCTTGAGGAAAATGTAAAGTACTTCGTGTTCTCTTCAACATGTGCAACCTATGGAAATCCTGTTGAAATCCCAATAACTGAAAACCATCCACAAAACCCAATTAATCCCTATGGAAAGGGTAAATTAATGGTAGAAACAGTCTTAAAAGATTATAGTGACGCATATGGGTTAAAATATGCATCACTTCGGTATTTCAATGCCGCAGGTGCTGATCCAGAAAGTGAAGTTGGTGAACTGCATAACCCTGAAACTCACTTAATACCACTTATCCTTGATGTTGCAGCTGGAAGAAGGGAAGATATTAAAATATTTGGAACAGATTATGACACTCCAGACGGTACCTGTATTAGAGACTACATACACGTCACGGACCTGGCAGAAGCACATATTTTAGCTCTCGAATATCTTCAAAACAGCGGCGAAAGCGACTTTTTTAACCTTGGAAATGGAAATGGATTTTCTGTAAAAGAAGTTATAGAAACAGCAGAAGAGGTCACAGGTAAAAATATCAAGGCAGTCGAAGCAGAAAGAAGAGCAGGAGATCCTCCAATTCTCGTTGGAAGTTCCGATAAAGCAAAAGAAAAGTTAAACTGGAAGCCTAAATATGATGAACTGTCTACAATTATAGAAACTGCATGGAACTGGCATAAAAAATTAAAATAGTTCGAAATGTTGATAATAGTTAGGCCATAAATTAAAAGGTTTAAATTTTAAACCATCATATTCATTTTTAGTTTTACAGCTAAAATTTTAATCATAATTGAATAATTACTATTTTTATTTTAGTGCATGTGTATCACAAAATGTAATATTTCTACAAATTAGAAAATGTGTCACTATTTAAATTATAGACACCTGCAAAACCAGCTTATAATGGTCAAATTACAATAATTTCGTGCAACGGTTCAATATAAAACAAAATAATTAAATTGATATTTTTAAGTTAGAATAAGAATTTTAAAAAAAATAAAATTAAATCAGACTAAACCCCTGTAAATCAGCAAATACCACAAAATTATAATTACAACAGCAAAGATCATTGCCCCCAGAATCAAGCTTTTATCATTACCAAATATGATGGGGATAGGACCTATTAAAATTACTCCCCCTGTATGGACCTCCTCATTTTGAGACGTAGATTGTAGAGCTGTTCCAATAAGTATAAGAACGATCCCAATGAAAATAACGATAATTCCAGTAATTACAATGGTAGAAGCATTCATGGTATCCCTTAAATTTTTTTATAGAATTAACTTTTATCTATTTAATATAAATAAGTTACAGAATCAGGTTTAATCAGTCTTTTTAAGACGATATTCATATTTTCCATCAGCAGATATTTTGTATTCAATGACACCGTTTGTACACATTTCTGAGAGTATTTGTTTTAACTCAGCATCCAGTTGACACTCTTCATCTTCAAGTTGGTTACATAACAACGCATAACAGGGACATGCAATGGCGTCTTTTATATTTTTTTCTTCAGTCCACTTATCTGTCCTGTTTAGCGAATCATATATAGAAAGATATGCAAGTAGTGTCTTTTTTTGTTCTTCTGTAATTTCCGCATCATGGGCTGTTCCTTTAATCTCCCCAATTAACGTTTTAGTATTTTCAACTTCTTCTTCTGGTACTACAAGAAGTACATGGACTTCGTTTGCAAGGAAATATTCTCCGCGAATTAGCTCAAAGCAGTCTTTGCGAAGTACCATTCCCCCTACGTCTTCTATGTACTCAACCAGTTCATCAAATTTATATAGACCGCCTCTAAAATAGAAAATCTCATACATAAAAAATCTCTAAATCTTTTTTAAAATTTGATGTGGCTTTAAAACGCTGACTCCAGTATCTTCGCCAACTACTTCGATTTGAACAATCCAATCTGGATTTATTTCGTCCGCTCTAATATCCATGTTATTAAGCAGTTCATTGGTTACCATTTCAATAAGTTCATTCTTTGATTCTATGTATTCTCTACCCCTTAAATCGCACCTCACTACAAATGAATCATCTGAATTCATCTTTTCTCTTGCAATTAGCACTGCTCTCTCCCAAATAGAATCCATTCTTGTTTTAATGACTGCATCAATTGGAACAACCTTAGATACTACTGTCGTTGGAGCTTCGCTTAATATTGCTACTGCTTCTTCAGGATCCATAGTCAATTCCACCAAAACAACATTGGGGTACTGTGATTCTTTTATATAAAGAACGGGTTCGTAGCTCGAAAGTGCTAGTTCTATTTCTTCTATTCCTACTAATTCTTCACCTGCATGTGAATCTTTGTGGCCTTGAAGAGTTACCAGAAGATTAAAGCCGTCTATTGGCTTGATACGTCCACCTCCTAAAAGAAAACTATTACTATTATATGTAATTATTAATATATTAAAATTGTGGATAATCATGGAATAATGCCTTTTAACCATCTATTTGGAGCAATTTTAATTATTATATCCTAAAAATAATTATTAATTTATTAGACCCATTTTTGATCAAATAAAAACTACATTATTACTACTTAATTGTATAAAGCGTCTCTAAAATATAAATAATTAATAAAAACTTAATTAAGCATCTTTTTTATATATTTAATTGTTATTTAGTCATATTATCCATTTTAAAAACAAAATATTTAATTTCGACCAGATCTTCCCATCTCGGAACTATTACTATATATATAATTAGTAATATAGTGAAACTATGAATGACCGAGGAGTAATGACTGTTGACCTGATATTTGCAACACTCTTAATTATTATTGTAGCTGGAAGCATAGTAAGCGTTGTATCAAGCAGGATAGATACTACTTCACAAACAGAAGAACTATCAAAAGCAAGGATGACTGCAGATAATGTTGCAGAAGCAATTAACAAGGTTTATTCCAGCGGAACAGGTCATTCAGCTAATATCAGTTTGCCGGATGACATTACAGGCGAAAAATATTTTATAAATGTTAATTCATCAGGCGTTTATGTTACAATAGGTGGAATGACCGGCAAAGCTTATATCATTCCCAAAAAAGTTTCAAATTCTTATTTATTGGATGAATCACAAATTACCATGCACTGCGGCTCAGCATATATTATCAAAAATGTAAATGGCTCTGAAGGATACAACTGGATAGTAATTACAGGATCTTAATTTAAGACAAACAATTATATATGTATTAATAATAAATCAGATTTTATGGAACTTAAAGGCCAGGTATCCCTTGAACTTATCATGATAATTGGATTTATCCTGATACTAATTTTAGGAATTGCTTCATTTCTAGGAACTGACAATGAATTGAATCAGGTCATGTCTTCAGCAAGAAGTGGGGCAATAGAAGGGGCGAATACAGACAGTTTTGCGATTTACCCCGAAGAAACATTTAAAAATTACACAATAGAACACATGAGGCTTTTAAATCCAAGTAGCGTGAAAATTATAAAAATAGACTACACAAACCAGGGATTTGATGAAAAATATAATAAAACAAAAATACAGCTTAGAATATCTGCATCGGCACCTTCTGTTACAGATATTAGCGATAGAAATGTTTTAGGAGACCGTGTGAATTTTTACGTGCGAAAAAGTATTTGTGGATCATTTAGCACGTTTAATCAAACTAATGACCTATTTAATCCTGCTTTTTCAAATAGATACGTACTTACAACTACAGATGTTACATGGATATGATTCAGTAGGTATCTACCTAAATTATCATTGAATTTAGTGTGTATGCTAAAATTATCCCGATAGCTCCAAAAATTATACCAATAAACCATACAATTGCAACTACGTTCTTTTCAGGCATAGGTCTTCTTAAAACAGACCTTATGAGAGAGTTAAAACCGCCATCAGGAGCTACCAGATTTCCATCATCACCTACTTCAGTTGGAGCATGGTGATGTCTTTCAACAACCCCTGCGCTGTAAAATTTCAAGGTAGCGTCAATTATATTTGGAAGAAGTACAATAAGGGCTATGATCTTTACACGTCCTATAAACGCCACGAGTACAATACATGCACCTATAATAAGGGTTCCCACATCTCCTGGAAAAACACGTGAAGGGTGCCTGTTATAAAATAAAAATGCAAGAAGAGCCCCCAACATAGCCATAGTTATTATGGCAACGTTATATTTGCCCATTATAATAACA
This sequence comes from Methanobacterium veterum, assembly GCF_000745485.1. NCBI lineage: Archaea > Methanobacteriati > Methanobacteriota > Methanobacteria > Methanobacteriales > Methanobacteriaceae > Methanobacterium > Methanobacterium veterum. Next base: position 206,639 of record NZ_JQJK01000014.1, on the reverse strand, counting down.
GAAATGGTAAGAGAAATCATTGCTATTGCACCAAGACCTGATTCAACTCCATTTAGTCCTGCCAGCATATTCGTTAAATTAGCACCAATAGAAACTGCTATAGGCATAGACAACATGTAAATAATTCCCACGTTAGGAGGGGCAATCCACATAATCGGTAGTCCAGCAAGCCAGAGTAAAATCAATTTTTCTTTGGATGATAAAACTACAAGGTCATCAACCATGCCCACAAGACCTACCAAAAGAATTACAATTAATGTTATTAAAAACTGATAATGATAAGCAGGATATAGCCAAATTCCAACAAACATTGCAATTACAAAACCAAATAAGATACCAATACCGCCCATTTCTGCCACAATAGGCTTCGTAGGTTTATGAATATCTTTACCAACTATTTCCGCATCTTTTAATTTGTTTATTAATCTAGGCATAGTTAAAAAAGTCATTGAGAATGCAACTAATCCGCAAATACCTGAAATTAATAGTAACATCTGATAATCGCCAAAAAACATATTTGCCATTGAACCACCGTGTTTTATATCACTTGTTTTTTCTGAAAGTTAATTAAGTTTATTTATGTCAACAATCCATCGCTATATGACAGTACACTGTTCTAAATACTTAGCTTTTCAGATATATCCCCTTTAACCATCACATAATTTATCCATCACCGTAAGACAGCAGACCATTTTAAGAAGAATACTTCCCAAATATAATCATTTAAGAACATCCTCCACATAATTTATCTTTTTATAAGACAGTACACTGTTCTAAGAGGAATATTTAGCTTTTCAGATATATCCTTTGCTCTAAGACCTTCATCACGTAACTTTTTAATTTTCTCTTCCGTCTCTTTAGAATATTTTGGTTTCCTACCTCTTTTTAGTTTAGTACCTTTGAGATAATAAACTGTCTTTAAAGGAATTTCAAGCTCATCAGATATATCTTTTGGGCTAACACCTTCATTAATCATTTTTTGAACGAGTTCAGCTTCGTTGCTACCATATTTCTTGGGCCTACCCCTTTTGATAACTGGTTCAACTTCAATTCCCAGTTCAGAAAGTGCATCTAAATATTTTTTTGAGGTTCTAGGGTATAAGCTGCTTGGAACTTTAATCTTTTTAAGATTTGGATATCTATCCAGAAGCTCCATGATCACCTGTGAAGATAATGCTCTTTTTACATAAATTTCATTATTTTCATCTTCACCCAAACTACCACCGTATGTTATAATTTTCTAAATACTTAAGTTAAAATTTACTGATTAAAAATTCATAAATTTTCCACTGTCATTTTTTAATCATTTCCAGGAACTTTTGAGCACGTTTAGACGTAGGCTTTCCAAATGTCTCAATTTTTTCTTTTTCTGCTTTTACATTCACTGGATCAACTGAAAAAATATCAGATGCAACTTCAATAGATAATTTTCCTGTAATATTTAAAATTGCAGCCCCCACTGCAGGTGGATTTGACTTAACATGGAGACCCTTTATTTTATTTTCAATCTCAAATTTTTTTGCTATTACTTCCTTCATGTCTTCAATATACTCAATTTTTTCATCGGTATATTCCTTCAAAATTCCCACTACCTGCTTATCAAAATCTACAAATGCCTTCAACTGGTTAGTATCCAGATTTGGGCGAAGATTTGGGAAGGGTCCTGAGTATTTATTCCTTCTATCGTAGGAAGTGGTTAAATAATATCTAACAATATCCCATAAAATAAAAACTCTTGGTACTTCAACAAAAAGCTTTCTTTTAATCCTGTTTCTTGTTTGAAGATCACGCTCAAGCTGTCTATTTATAATATCGTTGGCATCCATGAGGTTGTTTTCTTTAAGAATTTCATTTAATTTTTCATTCTTTATGTCTTCTTCATCTTCAATATCCGAGGTTATTGAACCTGCAATATCTGATGCCGTTTTAAGAGCATTATCATAAATTTCAACGTTATTTCTATTTTTTAAAAATTTATCCATGACGTTATCCAGAATTCCGTCCACTATTTCCTTTGCAAATTTTACATATGCAATTGAAAGAGCTGTTTGAACCTGTTTATCATTTATAATGGCGGGTTTTTTTCTGTGAAATTGCAGAAATTCGATACGTGCATTACGGCCGTATTTCTTTCGAATTTCCCGTTCATAGTTCATTTCATCATCCATATCCATATTGACTCTTTTTCTAATCCACCTGCCGTCTTCCAGTACCTTAACCACTAAAGAAACAGTTTTAACTATTCCTCTTTTTTCATGTTTCAGGACTCTAACGATGCTGCGAAATGCTTCTCTTCCCATAGGTGATAAGTCAGACATTCTCACCATATATTCACCAGATAAAGGCAAATATTTGAGTGCACCTAACCTGTAAACACCGTGGTCATTTTTTTCTAATATTAAATCTGTAGCTCCACAGCTGCATGTTCCAGACTCCACAAATTCAATTTCGTGCCTTTTAAACTTCTTTTTACATGTACTGCAGGTTATGGTTGCAAACTCTTCAAGATGCCCAATTGCAATTTTATGAGATGCAATAGATGACTTGACCCGATCTAAAATATTTTTCTTGGCGGCAGCTTTCATTCTAAAGTATTGAGTCTGCCTTGAAACATCATGCATTTCTTCAGCTTTTAATTCAGTAATTGAGGAACGAGAAGATCTAATTAAAGACCTGTAGGGAGCTTTATAACCCTTGATCTCCATGGTATCTCTAAGTTCATACAGCTCGTCTAAATTTTCCTTTAAGTAATGATAAACTGTAATAAAGCTTTCGAAATCCCTAAGTTCTTCTACTTGTATCCTTTGACGTTTTATTTTATCAAGAAATTTCTCAGCCCGTGCAATTAAAACAGATTCATTCATTTCGTTCCCAAACTATACTTTTATAAAAAAATAGCGCTCGAAAGTCATTTTTCGAGGGCTCAATTATACAAAATTATAAATTTTGCAAGCCGTCGAAAAATCTCTGATTTTTCTGGCATCAAAAATGCTTTGCATTTTTGACAGCTCTCAAAATCTTTGATTTCAGGCGTACAAAATTCGTAGAATTTTGTAAGGTTTATTTTATTTTCTCACCAACATGGGCATCTGCACTTAAAACACTTAAACTGTCCGAAGTTGCAAGTATCATACCTTCCGATTTTATTCCGAATAATTTTGCTGGTTTCAAATTAACTAACACAACAACTTTCTGGCCTTTTATCTCTTCTGGAGCGTATTTTTTAGCAAGGCCTGCGACAACCTGTATTTTTTTCTCACCAGTGTCTACCATTAATTTTAATAAGTTTTCAGAGCCTTCAACACGTTCTGCTCCAATTATTTCAGAAATTCTTAAATCCATTTTTGCAAAATCATCTATACTTATAATGTCTTTCATAGTTTCAGTTTCCTCTAAATTATCATAAAGTGTTTCTTTTTCTTTTTTAATTATGCTATCATCAATTTTAGAAAATAATGGTTTCGGTTTACCAATTTCATGGCCTGCTGGAACAAATTCACCTGCTGTTTTCCAGCTGTTTGTTTCTTCTACATCTAAATTCATAATTTCCATTATTTTAGAAGCTCTGACTGGAATATAAGGAGTTAAAATGACAGAAAGAACTTTTGCAAGCTGGTTGCACAGGTAAATACAATTTGCCGCCTCTTCAGGATTTTCTTTTACAGCTTTCCAGGGTTCCTTGTCATTGAAATATTTGTTACCGAACTTTGCAAGTCTAATTATTTCAATAAGACCTTCTCTGAATTTAAAATGCTCAATATTTTCTGAGACTACATCTGGAATGCCTAATATCCTGTTTTTAAATTCTTCATCGTACTCGTCAAATTTCGACGGTTCCGGTATCTTTCCGTCAAAGAACCTGTTTGTAAATGTAAAAGTTCGGTGTATGAAGTTTCCAAGCACGTCGGCAAGTTCATCATTTACACGGCGCTGGAAGTCATCCCATGAGAAATCAGTATCACGGCCAAGCGGCGCGTTAATAGTCAGGTAATACCTTACTATATCTGAATCAAATTTTTCAAGGAACTGAGAGGCCCATATAACCCAATTTTTACTTGTAGACATTTTTCGGCCTTCAAGCGAAAGATATGCCCCTGCAACAACGTTATCAGGTAGTTTACACCCATAGCCCATAAGTAATGCAGGCCAAAATATAGAGTGGTGGTATATAATATCTTTTCCTATAAAGTGAATTGCTTTATCGTTCCAGTAATCTTCCCACGGCTTATTTTCTCTCCGGCTCCACTGTGCAGCCGACGATATGTATCCAAGGAAAGCTTCACCCCACACATAAATTATTTTGCCTTCAGCATCTTCAAGTGGGACAGGAATTCCCCATTCCATATCCCTTGTAAGTATCCAATCTTTTAAACCTTCTTTTATCCACTGAAAGGCATAGTTTTTAACATTTGGGGGTAATTCATCATTTCCTTCTATCCATTCTCCTAAATCATCTTGGAAATGACTTAACTTAAAGAAGTACTGTTTTGACTCCTTAATTTCAGGAGTAGAACTACATATAAGACATGTTGGTTCTTCAAGCTGAATTGGGTCTAAATGCCTTCCACATGTTTCACAGTGGTCTCCCCTTGCCCCTTCTCCTTTACAGTGGGGACAAATACCTTCTACATACCTGTCAGGTAAAAATCTTTTACATGTGTTACAGTAAGGCTGTTTAATGACCTGTTCATAAATATAACCCTTTTCGTAAAGTTTTAAGAAAAAGTTCTGTGAAATTTCGTAATGAAGGGGATCTGTGGTCCTTGAAAAGTTATCAAAAGAAATATTACATAGCTCAAGGTCATGTTTTATCATTTTATGAAACTTATCTGCAATTTCTTTAGGAGATTTTCCTATTTGCTCTGCCCTAACTGCAATAGGCGTTCCATGTTCGTCGCTTGCACAAACAAACAGGACATCAACATCATTCATCCGATTATAACGTGCGTAGATATCTGCTGGAATATATGTCGATCTCAAATGCCCTAAATGGCAGGGCCCATTTGCATAGGGCAGCGCACTGGTAATAAATACTTTACTCAAATTTGTTCCTCCTTTATTAAAATGAACAACAAAGCCTTTAGACCTTGAAATTCATGATTTAAATTATAATAAGATATAAAAGCCCTTAAAAGCTGAAATAATAATCAATATGTTTTATATAAAATTTCTAAATTTAAATATATATTATTTTTCTATTTTCATATTAATTTAAAATAGAAAAGTCACCTATCTTTTTTTAAGTGGAACCCTTTAAAATATTTATTTACATCACGTGTCATATTTATGTATTCTTATATGAGGGTACTCCTTTTGTGAAATTCATATTACATGGAGGCAGCTATACAGTAACTATTTATAATGAAGAGAATCAGAAAGCATTAATCGTATGATACCAATGTCCTTTATAAATCCTTTATCTGATGAAGGAAAACAAATAGTCAGGGAAGATGGAGGGGATTTAGACAGGATATTTGATGTAAATGATGACATTATAGATGCAGTTAATTCAATTACAGCTCAAGAAATATCCGATGATGCTTATATACCCAAAAGCTATGTTGATCTGGTGATTAAAAGAGTAGAATGGTACGTTGATAAAAAAAGCGATCCCAAATATAATCACAAAAAATATGCTTTCTTATTTTATCCTGAAATAGCAAAATTCGACGTAATTGCATTTTATATCCTTTGTCAGGCCGTTGGGATTAAATACGGCCCTAATTCCAGAGAAAGTCGAGCAGTATCAGAACTGCAGGGACAGATCATTGAAAACAGGCTTGAAGAGCTTTATGAAAGAGACCGGTTAGAAATTGTAGAGAAAATAATGAATACTCTCATTGTTCAGGATAGAATTAAATGGACATCACTGGCTGATCTTTTAAGTTCAAAGAAAATTAGCCTTCAAGATTTAGTTTTAAAAGATGGAAATGTCATATTAGACCAGGAAGATTTCATGGAATACTTTGGGGATGTTGTAAAACTCCAACAGCCTGAAAGAATGTACAACGTGTTCATTGGAAACAGGATTAAGGAACTCATCATGATCAAAATGATCATGCAGAACACTGAAAACTACATAAAAAACGTGCATGAAATTGCAGGGCGTGAAGTAGAACCCAATGCAACCCTCTTAAAGATTGCAGAAGAAGTGGCCGATGCCTTATCCAAAGAAATAAGATATTATGGTGGTGGAGATGGTGGAGGAGACGTTGAAGCTTCGCCGTTAAATGTTGAAAAGTTCCCGCCGTGCATTAGAAAAGCTTTAGATGGGATTAAGTCAGGCGGGAGAAATGAAGTCATTGTCCTGTTTTTAACACCTTTTTTATCTTATGCAAGGTTGTACCCTTCAGTTTTCATGAGAAACACAACTTTAAAGGTGTCTGATGTTGATGCAGACCTCAAAATCACGCAAAATGAAATTTTACCAATGATTTATGACTCCGCAGATAGGTGCAGCCCACCGCTTTTTGATGATCAACCTCAGGAAAAGATTAATATCAATGCAAAACTTGGCTTTGGAATGAATGATAACCTAAACCTTCAACACGAAGGGGAAACAACATGGTACACTCCAATGAGCTGTGAAAAGGTTAAATTAAACATGCCAAATCTATGTAAACCAGATAAGACATGTAAAGGCATAACCAATCCCCTCTCTTATTACAACAGAAAAATGAGGGAGAAATGAATTATTTAATCAGATTATAAAATTAATAATTAAAGAAAGGGTAAACTCATGGAATTTTTTAAACAGGCCACTCCCGAAGAGCGCAGGATATACTACAAAGAAGAATGGGATGTTAATCAGGTCCCTGATTTCATATTGGACCAGCTTGAAAACCGTGAATTTGGATTCGACCACTTTGGAAGAGGTCCCAATGACAGGTACAAAACTTTTAATTCCCCAGAATATCTTAAACGCTTTATGAGATCTAAAACTCCCTTTGCAGCCTACTGTTCAGTTGCTTTTTACGAAAAACCGCGTAAAAGAGATGGATGGATGCAGGCCGAACTTGTTTTTGACGTCGATGCTAAAGACATTCCCATCAGGACATGCAACTGTGATAATGTCTGCGAAATATGCTTAAATGAAGCTAAAGAAATTGTAGGAAACATTATAGATACTTTAAAAAGTGATTTAGGCTTAAAAAATATCCACCTGAGCTATTCTGGTAGAGGATATCATATACGTGTTCTTGATGAGTCTGTTATGGAAATGGATAGTGATGTGAGGTCTCAAATTTTAAAATACGTTGTAGGAGCAGATGTTCCAAATGATAAGTATGAAAGCAGAGACCAAATTTACACCCTCAGACACTATTCTATTCCTTTCGGATATCCAAAGGTATTCACAGACAGAATCAAATATTCAATCCTCCATTTAACTAAAGACTCTAAAATTGAAGGCATCAGTAAAAATTTGCTTAATAAAACCCTTGAAAATAGAAAATTAATGGAAAATGATCAATGGGGACTTTTTTTAAATAAATTAGACCCTAATCACCCAAAAACAGGTGCTAGAAATTATAATAAACTTATAAGCAGCATAGCATCATTGAACATGAGCTTAGTCGATGGAAAAGTTTCAATTGACCTTAAAAGGATTCTCAGGCTCCCTTCATCTTTACATTCTAAGGTCAGCATGAGATGTACTGAAGTTAAAAATATTGAAACATTTGACCCATTTAAGGATGCGGTGCCTAAATTTGTGTGGGAAAGAAATGATTGATTTTATCTCCACAGATAGACATTTTTATTTAGATATTCGTAAAAGAAAAGCAGCATATCTTCACTGCACTTGTCAGACCCCATAAATTCCAGGATATCCACTATTTCATATTCTTTTAAAATCTCGGCCTTGATGTGTTTCCCAAATTTAAGGAAACCTATCTTGTTTTCAACTAAAATATTATCAAGGAAGGGTTTAACCTCTTTATATTTCCTGTCAACTTCTGCAACCCATCGGTTTTCTTCCACGTATGCGTTATTATTGTATTTTTCCATGAACTTGATTTGGTGGCCTTTTGACCAAACAAATGGACCTAAATGTTTTTTAACACGCGGAAGTTTCCATATTTCCATTTCAAGCAGTATGATAACGTTTTGAGATTCATCAGTCCATGAATCTGCATTAAATACTTTGAAATCTTCCCTTTCTAAAACTCCCTTTAAAGAATTTTCAGTCTTTTTAATCTGGGGGTAAAGGGCATCTGCCGGGATTTCAGGCGGTTTGAACCTGATTAAACACGTTTTAGTTTCCCTGCTTTCAAATTCAGTTTTTATTTCATCTTTATTTATTTCAACATATTTATCAAAGAAATATCCTTCTTTTGGATTAGTCAGGAAATTCCGTGATGCAACAATAAATTCAGACATCTTTTGAAGCTTTAAAGCTGCTGCAACATTCCTGTTTTTATCGGTGGGGTCAATAACTACAAGTGGTTCACTGAAAAGCTCACCAGTTCCATACTCTTCAATATCTATTTTATAATTAGGTCTCCATTCATTGCTTGCAGCATTTAAAACATTTAAAAATGAGCCGTAATGAATTATTAGAAGTTCACACAGGTATCCTGAAAATCCGCCGACTTTGAATTCTGCGCTGTAGGTATGGATGGACCCCATGAATTTTTTAAGCAGCAGAACTTCATCCTTCTGTTTTTCTCTCAATTTTGCAAGCACATATTCCGTATGAAGTATAGTCCTATCTACTGCCGATTTAAGTTCTTCAGCACTTTTAATAATATAACAGGGTACAAAATCAATCTCAAATCCTTCAATAAATCCAGTAATATATGGGTGAGACGCATATCTTAGTTCATGCTTTCCATGCATCTCATCGATGCATTTACTCCCTAACTCCAGCCCATATCTTTTTAAATCAGCTTCTGAAGTACTTAGCGGGAATTTCATGAAAATATCAACATCAGCTTTTCCTGAAAGCCATGTACCCTTGGCCACTGAACCTACAAGTGTTGCCTCCGCGTCAATACTGTTCTCTTTTGCAATCCTGTTTATAATATTAATTAACCTGTCTGATAATGACTTTACTTTTTCATTTTCCTCTTGTGTAGGCTTTATTACATTCAGTATGTTGTTAAAATCGATATTTTCCAAAATATTCACCAAATTAAGTTAAATAAATAAAATTAAATATAAATATTAAATTAATTGTAATTTTCATTTAAAATTCTACTAAATTGTAAAATAGTAAAATTTTATAAAAATTTAAAGATCAAACTCATTTACTGTAGTGTAAACAGGCCCTTCAGGTTTAAGCACGCTTTCTTTAAGTAAGAGTTTTTCAATTCTCATTCTTCCAATTTCTACCTCTTTCAATTCATCGATCCTGGATAAAAGGGCATCTTTGTTTTTAGCGCCTCTAACACGGCCCATTGTAAGGTGCGGAACGTAACTTCTCTCTTTTTTAAATCCCATTTTCTGGAAATCTTCATCTAGAGCCATCTGTAACCGTGAAAATGGACCTGAATCTTCCACTCCCAGCCACACTACCCTGATATATCTTGGGTTTGGAAATATACCAACACCCTTAATAGAAAGTTCAAATGGAGAATAATTCTGGACTTTTGTTTCTACTGCACTTACAATTTCCTCGGACTTCTCTTTATCTATCTCACCAAAGAATTTGAATGTAAAATGCAAATTATGGGGTTCCACATACTTTACGGGTGCGTCAGCTTCCTTTAATTGTTCCTGTACTTCAGCTATCTTCTCTTTAAGTTCTTCATCAATTTCTGCAGCTAAAAATGCCCTCATAAAAATCACCTTTCCGCAAGAGCAACTATCCTGTCAAGACTCTCTTGAGGAGTTTCTACTGTGTTCAGCATGTATACATCATTTTGTGTAAATAATTCCTTAAAAAAGTTCACCCTTAAATTAAATTTCCTCGCATCTCTTATCATCTGGTGAGGGTTACAAAAATCCTGCTTTATCATGTAATCCAGAGCTTCATCATGATTTAATTGGCGGAATGGTGGATTTTTCTCATCCCTTTCAAGGAGTACTACTGTTTTAAGTGTTGAAGTTTCTCTAATACGCCCATCAAATAATGTACTCACATCAGCGATTCCTCTACATTTTACATCAAGTTTAACCTTCTTAACTTCCTCTGCAAAAGTTTTCCAGACATCTGCCAGATCATCACGGATATATGAATTTTTTTCTGAAGAATAAATCACTGCAGCATTGCTGAACAAACGGGTAAAGAACCAGTCATCTGAAATGTAGTTGCAGTTTTCATTCTGCAGCAGTCCATAGGTCAAAGTTGTTTTTCCAGTACCCGGAGGTCCAATTATTGCAATAGCATGCCCCATATAGTCCACAGCAGACCCATGAACAGAATATCTTCTGTGTATTGAATGATAATCTTCAAAAAAATCCGATATTACAGCAAGCGCTATACTTTTAATCCAGCCGTAGTAATCACAGTTTCTCACTATGGCTACCTTTGCAGTTGGATCGTACATTACCTGCAGATCTCCCCCATCTTCTATGGAGAATATCTTTGCATGGGGGCGCACATCTTCATTCATAAACCTGAAGTTGTCTTCCCATTCATCTTTAAAGCTTTCATTATCGGTTAAAAGCTTTACACATGCTCCATGAATATTTGCTTTTCTTTCAAACCTTATTTCACTGGCCAGTTCATCAGCCAGCCTATCTTTTGCCTCAGGAGTAATTAATTCAACTTCATAATCCGACATTTTATTCCTCCCATAATCATAAATTTTTTTCATTTAACTATGCAAAAATTTAATGGATTTAAAAAAAAGGAATTCGATGTCTATTTAAGCTTAGAAAGGGATAATCTTCAGTTTATCCCATATCACCTAAGCGCTGTCTATTTTTCAATTATGGTCTCTTCAATGGACATTCCAAAGTGTCTTGCACCTTTATCCAGATAAACCATAACTTTATCGCCTGCTTTAATATCTGCAACCGATACTGGTTCCCCTTCTTCATCTACAAGCCGTATAGTTTCAGCATTTTGAAGCAGTGTCCTTATTTTAACATCTTCATATTCTGCTTCAATAAGCATTAAAGGACGTTTTTCAATTTTAACCCTGCCTACAATAGCAGTTTTGGTGTTACCTTCTTTATCTACAGTTAAAACTTCATCCCCAGTTTCAATTTCTGAAAGGTATCTGGTTCTATTATTTGGAGTCATCACGTATGCATGTACTGGACCTGCATTTACTCTAAAGGGACGTGAAGCTACATATTCACTTTCCATTGATTCACTGTGCACAAGGAACAGTCCCCTGGAATAAGATCCAATGAGCATTCCTTCTCCAACTGACATCATAGAACTGGTATCAACACAGACCCTATCTCCAGAACCTACAGGTTTTACAAGGGTCACTGTAGCAGGTACAAGGTTGTAATGTTCTGATTCAATTTTTTCAATTAACGATGCAACTTTTTTAATTTGAGGTATATCTGAGGTATATAATAGTACTCCATCTGTACCGTGCTCTAATGTCTCAAGAGCAAGTCTTGCTTCCTCGTAATCTGGAACCGCTGCAATTATTTTAACATTTTCTTTTTGCAAGTCTGCTATAATGTTTTCTAAAGGAATAATTTTCCAGTCTTTTCCTACAAGGATCACATAATCTGCAGATCTTCCAGCTTCAGATGCGAGTTCTTCAAGTCTTTTACTTGTAATTTCGATATATGCTGCAACTGTTTTTCCTTTACTTTTCAATTCACCTATAGCTGCCAAATCTTTGGACTCAGATAAACTATCTGGAAGTGGGAGTGTGCCGTCCCCTTCACCTTTTCTACCTACCAGGACTATATCTGCTTCTTCCTTATCTGAGACTATCTTGATGTTTCCCAATTTCTTTATGCTTTCAACGTCATCGAAGTCAACAACGTGGTTTATCCCGGACTCCAGTGCTGTGGTAATGATACCTTTCTTTTCGTCCCAGCTGGGGTATTCTGCCATGATCCATGCAAATTTCATAAATAAACCATCCGTAATCTTAAAATTTAATTTATATTAATTATTTCCCTTCAATTATTTTCAGGGCTTCTTCTACATCCATATTATTGTGAACAATTTCTGCAATAGCCCTTGTAGTTTTTCTAGGTGATTCTGCCTGGAACACATTTCTTCCAATTGCAACACCTGCTCCCCCTACATTTACAGAATCTTTCACCATTTGAAGGAGCTGTTCGTTTGTTTCAACTTTAGGTCCTCCAGCTATTACCACAGGGACAGGACATCCGCCGACAACTTCCCTGAAGGTATCTGGGTTTCCAGTATAATTTGTTTTTATTATATCTGCTCCAAGTTCTGCTCCAGCTCTTGCTGCAAGTTTCACAACATCAACATCGTGTTCGCTGTCGATCTTTTCACCCCTTGGGTACATCATGGCAATAAGAGGCATTCCCCATTCATCACAAATTTCAGAGGTTATTCCAAGTGTCTCGAGCATTTCTGGTTCCATATCAGACCCCACATTTACATGGACAGATACAGCATCAGCACCTATTTTTAAGGCTTTTTCAACTGTTGTGACCAGTACTTTGTGATCTGGGTCAGGGCTTAATGAAGTACTGGCTGATAAATGAATTATAAGACCAATATCGCGTCCGTATCCTCTGTGACCAGTTCCAACCATTCCTTTATGCATTAAAACAGCATTTGCTCCTCCGCTTGCAACCTCATCAATGGTTTCGCACATATTGCCAATACCAGCTACCGGCCCTATGGAAACACCATGATCCATGGGCACTATTACAGTTCTTCCTGTCTTTCTGTTTATTATTCTTTCAATTCTAATCTTTTTACCAATCATTAGATGTCCTCCTACTTAATTTTAGATGACCAGAGTGTAAATTCTTTCAGCCTTGGCGGGACACCATCTTTACCAGATGATTCCAACCAACCATGTTCAGATTTTATCATTTCTTCTGTTTTTGATGAATGTATGAAGTCAAGAAGACCTCTATTTCTTATTATGGTATCTCGAGGTTTTAAACTTGATGCCCATATGAAAAATACCTTGAAAGTTGTATCTGGGTGATATCCCCCTCCAAGGTCTACAGATAATACATCACATGTTTTGATCTTTTTTAAAACATATTCCAGTGTTTCATGAAGCCTTACATCAGCTTTTTTAAATTCCACGTTACTGTATTCCTGGCATAACTTTTCCATGCTTTCTACCGATTCAGGACTATTATCCAGGGCAAAAATTTTGCCTTCTGGTGCAAGTTCAGAGAGAATTTTGGTGGAATTTCCAACATGACACCCAAGTTCCACTACAACATCGTCTGCTTTTATAATATCTTTCAAAGCTTCCCTATAAACTTTAATATCATACACTACTTTTATCATAAAATTCACTGATTACTCTTTACTGTTTATTAATATCTTTAAACCATCCATGTTATGCTTTATCTATGTATAATTCATTATAAACTATCGATCAATTCCATAAAATTCAGGGATTACTCTTTACTGTTAATTAATATCTTCAAATTATCCATGTATGCTTTATATATGTATAATTAACCTGCAAACTATTAATAAATTGCTTTAAACTAAGTTATTAGGTTTTATCTTAGATATATTTAATTAAAGTCAAAAAAAGTTTAATCTTTTGGTTGATTGTGATATATTATACAAAAATAGCAAATAAAAATTATATTTAGAATTTAAAACAAGCAGGTGAATGTTTAAATATTTTAAAGGCCATATTATAAAGGTAAAAAGGCTGTTTTATCTAAATACATATAAAAATGGAGAAAAATTTATATGAAAACTACAGACGTTTTAGGAAAAAAAGTCATTGATAAAAATGCATTTGAAGTTGGAAAAGTTTCTGATTTAGATTTAGATACTGAAAAATGGGCTATAGAAGCAATATACATATCTTCAGGAATTTTAGGATCAGATTTAAGGGTTCCAATTGAAGATGTTGGAAAAATAGGCGACTACGTCACTTTAAAAATTGAAAAGACAGGACAGTAAAAACTGTACTAACTTTATTTTATTTTTAATTATCTAAACTGTTTGCAGCCATCTCACCAGCGAGGTAACCTGTTGAAAAGGCTTCCTGTAGGTTATATCCTCCACTTGGGGCGCAGAAGTCTATAATTTCTCCTGCAAAATAGACACCTTCCATTACCTTTGATTCCATTGTCTGGGGATTGATTTCTTTTCTTGATACTCCCCCGCAGGTAACCATGGCCTTTTCAATGGGGAGCGATCCTGTTACTGTTAAAGGAAATGCCTTGAGCAAGTTTACAACCCCATTTCGTTCCCCTTTTTTAATCTGGTTCACTTTTTTCTTTGGGTCTATATCTAACAGCTCTGCAACTATTGGAATCATCCGGTTAGGCATGAAAAGTTTCATGAGGTTTTTAAACTCAGTTTTGCTCCTGTTTTCAAATTCATCCATTATTTTTTTCTGCAGTTCCTGATCTGTCATTTCAGGCTTAAGATCAATGAAAAGGTTCACTGTTTCATTTTTTTCAAGAATTCGAACTATTTGACTGCTTAAATCTAAAACTAAAGGTCCTGATATTCCAAAATGTGTAAAAATCATGTTTCCAGTGCCTGAAACCAGTTTCCTCTTCCCATACTTAAAAGTAAGCCGTGCATTTTCAATGGATATCCCCTGCAGTTCTTTAACATGAGTTTCAGCGACTTTTAAAGGTACAATTCCGGGCCTGAGCGGTGTAACTTTATGGCCAACTTTCTGGGCGACCTTAAATCCATCTCCGGTAGAACCTGTTGCCGGATATGACATGCCTCCAGTAGCCAGTATAACCTTTTTTGTGGCCATGTAATTATCATTTCCTAGATCCAGACTGAAATAATCTTTTTTCTTTTTAATTCTTACAAGCTGGGTGTTGTAGTTTATTTTAACTTTATTCCGTGATAGGTATTCTTTTAAAACTTTTATAACTGATCTTGATTTGTCTGTAACTGGAAAAACTCTTCCATTTTCTTCAATTTTAAATTTAAGTCCCTTTGCCTCAAAAAATGACATTAATCTCCTGTTAGAAAGAGCAGCAAATGCTGATCTAAAAAAAGCCCCTTTTTTACCGAATTTTTCCATGAATGTATCTAAAGATGCAGTATTTGTAATATTACACCTGCTGCTGCCTGTAATTTTAAGTTTTTCACCTATGGTATCGTTCTTTTCTATTAACATCACATTTTTGCCAAGCTGTCCAGCCCTTATCGCTGCCATCATCCCTGCAGGTCCTGCACCGACTACCACTATATCATAAAGTTTCATAAGATTTCTCCAGTTATTATTTTAAACAAATAAAGTTTGAGTTAAGTTAAAATTATTTTCCACAATATCTGCAATATTTTTTTGCCTGCTTTTCAATCATATATCAACACACCCATAAAACATTTGATGAAAAATTTGATAAAAACACTCCCTAAATTTAAATTTAGAAATACGAGTTGTTAATGTATCCATATCGTTTGAAAATTATGGCAAATCGTGTAATTATAACTGCAAATGTGGGAATATACTACAAATAAATTATTTATACTTAAATATTAATAATATCGTCTTTTTAGAATAATAATGCTAAAATTAATATGATTTTGATTTTAAATTCAAAATAGAATTTATTTAAATATTTTTTATACTTTATCTCTCTTTTAATTAGTTTTTTATATTGTGAAGAATACATCTTCAATTAAATTTTAATACTATCATAACATATTATGGTCAAATTTTGGCATCATCTTATATAATATGAAAATAAATCACTAATTCATTGGATTGATGTTTTGCACCATGGGTAACACCAATATCCATGTACATATGACTCAACCGTATTGCAATACCCCTAAAACTACAGTACCAAATGGATACGTAGTATATTACAAATCATGCATCGATATCAATGCTTTGACGAGTAGCCGTATTGTAATATCAATTGAACTAATTAAACTTATGAGGATCAACATGAATACAAAAATACTATTATCTAAAGCTAAACCTATAATAATCATAGTTTTATTGTTTATTCTGGCATTTAGCCTAAGGGCTGATGCAGTTAATATAAATGGAGTGCCTCAAAATTATACTTCATTATTTGAAGATTCCAACGGGCTCCCATACTTCAGTGAAATGGACTCCTACTACAACTACAGGATGACCCAAGATTATCTTGACCATGGTTATTTAGGGGATACCGTAATAAATGGTACCAATTGGGACCTGCATTCTGCCTACCCCGACGGCAGATCAGCGACATCCAACGTGTTAATTGTTTATGTCACTGCATTTGCCTATAAACTGGCGAATTTATTTGGAAATGTACCCCTAAACGAAGTTTGTATATGGGTAGCTCCATTTATAGCTTCACTTGCAGTTATTCCAGCTTACCTCTTCGTGAGAAGATTAAGCAATGATTATGGAGGAATAGCTGCGGGAATTTTAGTTGGTCTAGCACCCGCATATTTCATGCACACATTTGCCGGATTCTTTGATACAGACATGTTTAACATGATCTTCCCAATTATGATCGTGGGATTCTTCATCATGAGCATTCTTACAAAAGAAATCAAGACCAGATCAATTTATGCAGTCTTATCCGCCATTTCTTTGCTTGTTTATTCCATAGCATGGGAAGGCTGGTGGTACCTGTTTTACCTGATAATTGGTGTGGCAGTCTTGTATATTTTAGTTTCAAACTATCTATTAAAAATGAAGACCATTAAACCATTTAAAGAATATCCTGACAAAGTTAAATGGCTTATGGACCAGCGTGCGCTCTTTGCACTGGTTGTGTTTGTAGTTTTAGGCTCTATTTTAATGAGCATTTACTGGGGACCTTCAGGATTTATAAACTCTTTAACTGGGTCTATTAGTTTTTCACAGTTACAAGCTACTGTCACAGGTTCTTCTTACCCAAATATCTACGTATCAGTTGGAGAACTCCATTTACCGGACATATCTTCAGTTGTAAGTGAAGTTGGAGGAATTGTACCATTTGTGCTTGGTATTTTAGTTGTTCCACTGCTAATATGGAAATTAAAACCAGAAGGAACTAAAAAAGAAAATAATGATGTGCAGAATGTACCAAAGAGGAAAAGTAAGCCTAGAAGAAAAGCCAAAAAAACTAAAGCAGAAGTTACTCAAAAAGAAGTTAAAAAAAGCAGTATCATTACAGATCCTCAGATACTGGAAACCAAGAAGAATTACTTATTATACGCAGTTTTATTTGCAGTATGGCTCGTAGGTACTGGCCTTATGTTAAAACAAGGGTCAAGATTCATTGAACAATTCTCTCTCCCAATAGCATTAGGAGCAGGGTTATTTGTAGGTTTAATGATACCTTACATTAAAAAACATATACAGAATGTTAAATACTGCACACTGGCAGTTATAATTGTAATTGCAGCTGTAGCATATTCCCCCGTATATGGGGCATACACCACAGCAAATTCTGTAGTTCCGGGTACAGACGATTCTATGTACAATTCATTAACATGGATTGGAAACAACACATCAAATAATACAGTCTTAACTTCATGGTGGGACTTTGGACACATGTTTACAGCAATTGCAAATAGACCTGTAACAGCTGATGGTGGATCTCAAAACACGCCGCGTTCATATTGGGTTGGAAAGGCGTTAACGACAAGTAATGAAAACCTGTCTGTAGGAATACTCAGGATGCTGACTTCAAGCGGTGATAAAGGTTATTCGACTGTTGAAAATTATACAGGAAATACAAGTAAAAGTGTAGAGATACTGGATAAAATTTTACCAGTTGACAAAAGCGCTGCCCAAACCATACTGACAAGCCAGTACAATTTCACTACAGAGCAGGCACAAAATGTGTTACAGTACACACACCCAGATAATCCAGCCCCACACGAGCTTATATTAAGTACCGATATGATCAATAAAGCAGGCGTGTGGTCCTACTTTGGAAACTGGAACTTCCAAAACAACACTGGACAGGGTTACAGCTACGCTGCAGGACAGGGAGTTACCCAGCAGGTTAACGGTACGACCGTTGTTGGAACTGCACTTTCATCCACAGCCGCTATTGTTGCACAGATAAATGGAACCAAAATAGCTGCAGGTCTCCAGTACCAGCAGAACAATCAGACCCAAATAATGGAACCTCACAAGTTAATTGTGGTCGAAAACGGCAGCGTAAAACTGAACCAGGTAGTTTCCAATGACAGTCAGTTCAGTATACTCCTTATAAACCAGAATAACACCTACATCATGGTGGTAATGAACAAAGAACTGGAAGATTCCATGTTCACAAAGATGTTCTTTGAAAATGGTGCAGGTTTAAGCCAGTTTAAACTTGTACATTCAGAAGGAGGAGCACTGGACCCATACGGAACCCAGGTTTGGAACGTAAGTTCATAGATTCCACTCGGAATCTAATTTACTTTTTTTATTTATTTTGAATTTCTATATGTCTCAACTAATTTTCTTAAAACAGTTTTCAGACTAGTTCAAGTATATGAATCAGCCGTTTATTTTACAGCACATTTTTGATGGCGACATATTGAAAATCAAGTTTATATTCAAAAATAGCCGATTCTTTAAGTAATATACTCTTATTCTAGATAGATACAATTTATTGATAATATACTAATATGGCCCAATTCGATCTATCTTCTGTAATAATAGGAAGCGTGACAGGAGGTTTTTTTCTCGCTTTTCTCAACTTATGTTAACCTTTCATGATTTGGAATACTCTTATCCAACTTTGTAGCTCGATTGGTTGCAGTATCTGTAAGTGAAGTAAAGAAGATTATATTATAATTGGAGGGGTAAGCGGGATTTTTTCAAGCTTAATAATATTAATAATCTCATTTTCATTGCCATTTACCCAGTTTAGATTCAGTAATTTGGGTATTTTTGAATTTATATCTGTTGCCATATCTATAAACGGGAAAAGGTTTATTCCAGGCATGATTGGAGGATATATCTCTAAAAAATTGAATAGTTAAAAATTTTAAATTATTCCACCTTAATTCATTACTGCTTCAACCTACTGCTTGAGCCGCCAGCGGCAGCCGGCGGCGTTATGGATAAAAATGTAGAAAAGTAATTAATGTTTAGAAAATAAAATTTTTCTAGTTATATCTGTGAGTTTTAAAATAGAATATAATTTAAAATAGAGATTAATGTAATTTAGTAGATTTATATGTCACAAATTTAATTTTACAAAAAGTAAGCGTATTCAAATTCAATAAATAATTAGAAAAATTCGGAATAAAAAAGAATGAAAAAGTTGGTTAAGGGGTTAACCTTCGCCTATCCCTTGGGAATAAAACAGTTTCCCTTACGTTTTTAACTCCAGTGATACACATTGTAAACCTTTCAGCACCTAATCCCCAACCAGCATGTGGTGGCATTCCATATTCAAATGCTGCAAGGTACCTTTCAAATGAAGCTGGATTTAAACCCTGTTTTTTAATCCTTTCAACTAAAACATCATGCTTGTGGAGCCTCTGGGCACCAGATGATATTTCAAGGTCTTTATACATCAGGTCAAATGCACAGCTTTTTTCTGGGTTTTCGCTGTCAGGCATCACATAAAATGGTTTTATATCAGTTGGCCATCCAGTTATGAAGTAGTAGTCATCCATTTTTTCTCCAATAGCTTTTTCAGCTGCTCGAGATAGGTCTTCACCATACTTCATGCTGACGCCTTCCGAATTTACGATGTCAACAACATCATCATAATCGACCCTTTCAAATGGAGCTTCTGGTACCTCCAGATCTACCCCTAAAATTTTAAGTTCATCTTCGCACTGCTCGCTTACATTTTTAATGGCTGTGCGTACAAGTCCTTCCAGAACGTTCATCATATCCTCATGATTGCAGAAAGAAGCTTCTGCATCTATGGAAATCGCTTCATTTAAATGCCTTAAAGTATCGTGTTCTTCAGCCCTAAATATCTGTGCTATTTCGTATACTTTGTCCAGTCCAGAAGCCATCATCATCTGTTTATAAAGTTGAGGGCTTTGACTGAGGAATGCCTCTCTTTCAAAGTATGTAATTGGGAAAAGTTCTGTTCCTCCTTCAGTTGCAGATGCACCAAGTTTTGGAGTGTTTATTTCTATAAATTCCCCTTCTTCAAAGAAAGACCTGACAGAATGAAGCATTCTGCTTTTTATTTTAAATATAGCACTTACAGATGCTCTCCTGAGATCTACATATCTTGAATCAAGACGTGTATCTATTTCTGCATGTACTTTTTCTGTTGTGTCCAGTGGAAGAGGTAATTTAGATTCGTTGAGTAGTTTAACTTCAGCAGGGATAATTTCAAAGCCGCCTGGTGCTTTTGAAGAATCCTGCACAGTTCCCTTAACTGCTATTACTGATTCTCTCCTTAATTTTCTTATCTCCTCAAGTAGTTCCTTTGTAATTTTTTTACTTGGGGCAGTAATCTGAATAAGTCCATCTCTATCTCTTAGGAGGACAAATATTATTCCTCCAAGGTCTCTTATTTCATGAATCCAGCCCATAACTGTAACTTCTTCTCCGCTTAGTTCAGGGCTTATTCTTTTTGAATAATGAGTTCTTCTCCAATCTCCCAATGAGTCTGTCAAGTAATTCACCTCTAAAATAGTTAAATAATCAATAATTTTATTGAACGTGTCTGTAAATTTGTAATCCCTCTTTAGGAATCTATCATGGTTACATTAGTAAAATGATAATTTACATGAAATTTAATGGTTTAATCGCTTTTAATGATTCTGTATGGGTAATGGCTGCATTATCAAGCCACTAAAAATATTCATTCCAATATTTAATATTCAATTTTTCATTTAGCTTTAATGATTTTTTATAAGCAATATCTTCATTACCTGAAACCACTAAAAACATTCGTTTTTTTTTTCAATATTCGATGTTCAATCCTCACTTAACCGCTTTAATGATTCCACATGGGCAATACCTATACCTAAAACCACCAAAACACTATTTTCAATACTCAATCCTCACCTAATCTCTTTTTAAATGATTCAGCATGGGCAAAAAGTCCTTCATGTTCTGCAAGGGTTATAACAACATCCTTTAAGTTGCGGACCCCTTCCTTTGAAAGCCGCTGTACTGTCGGTTTTTTAATAAATGAATCCACCGAAAGCCCAGAATACATTCTTGCACATTTTGAAGTTGGAAGAACATGATTTGTTCCAGAGCCATAGTCCCCAGCTGCAACTGGAGTTAACTCTCCTAAAAATATAGAACCTGCATTTTTGATGTCCTTTAGGACATCCTCAGGGTCTTCTGTCATAATAATCAGGTGTTCTGGAGCATAATCGTTTGCAAACTCCACAGCTTCACTTAGAGAATCAGCAATTATTATTTTACCATACTTTTCAAGGGATTCCTCTATTATTTTACTTCTCTGCATATATTTAATTTTTTCTAAAATATTAGCATTTACCTTACTTGCAATATTTTCTGATGTTGTAACAAGTGCACATGCCGCGTTAGGATCGTGTTCAGCTTGAGCCATCATATCATAAGCAATAAATTCTGCATTAGCGGTTTCATCAGCTATTATAAGCACTTCTGATGGTCCTGCAGGGAAATCTATGTCTACATCACCATATACTAATTTTTTTGCAGCTGTAACAAATATATTTCCAGGACCTACTATCTTATCAACTTTAGGAACGCTTAGAGTACCAAATGCCATGGCAGCTATGGATTGAGCCCCACCTATTTTATAAATTTCATCTGCACCGGCTATATCTGCTGCAACAAGTACAGCCTCATTTACACTGCCGTCAGGCATTGGAGGTGTACAGCAGATTACCTTATTAACACCTGCAATTTTTGCAGGAATGATTGTCATTAAAACTGATGAAGGGTAAACAGCACGTCCCCCGGGAACGTAACAACCTACAATTTCAATTGGTCGAATTATCTGGCCTGCAGTAATTCCATTATCAACTTCTTCAAACCATTCTTCTGGAATTTGGGATTTATGAAATTTTTTAATGTTTTTAGCAGCCTTTTTTAATGCATCTACTATCTTAGCATCTACTTTGTCGTAACTCTCTTTGATTTCCGCTTCACTGACTTTAAGATCATCTAATTTGACGTTATCAAACTTTTCAGTATAAAATTTTAAAGAGCTATCCCCGTCCTTCCGGACATTATGAAGTATGTCGCTTACAATTTCAATCACGCTTTCTGCATCGATTTGCGAGCGATTGATGAGTTTATTTTTCTCTGCGCTTTTAAGTTTCACTATCTCCATCCTATCACAAACTTAGTTTGTTAAATTGAATTTAAATATTTGACTAAAGAGGACTATTTTAATCTACTCATTTAAAATATTTTAGAATAATTAATCAAAAGTAAAGATATAACACTAAAAATGACTATTAAATATCGGCCGTTAAAGAGAATACTTCCTAAAGCTAATAAAATTAAATATAAATAGATAAAAACTTTCTATTCAAAGTAAAATAAGTGTTAAACTGTTAATTTAAAAATTCACTCTATGAAATAGTTAAACTATAATAAGGAAAAAAATGCAGTTTGCGTCATTAAAATATAACTATATTATTTACACAACTCAAGGATAGGAGTATAATAACTAAAGTACAATCTATTATTTTTTAAATATTATCTGGAAACCCTTAGCGACAGATATATTCTGTAAAATAGAGTACCTTCGACTTTATATAGCCATACAAAGCAGAGAAATTGGCATATATTTTCCAATAGCTGCTCTCACTTTTATGATTTTTACTTTAATTTTGAAATTATTTTTATTTCATAATATACATAAATATATTGATTACTTAAATAATGATTACAATGTTAAATTTATAAATAATAATAAAAATTAACTCTTTGTTTACAAAAATAAACATTTAACCTCATCTTTGTGATTATACATAAATACACAGCTGTGAATAATTTAAAATGTGATGGTGAAATTTGTCACAATAAAACTAACATTAAATAATAGTAAAATCAACTTATTATAAAAAATATCTAATCAAACTTACAATATCTCCAATATAATACAATTTATTTTTAAAATACTTTTAGAAATAAATTCACATAACAACCAAAAGTTTATCCATCATCATATTAAGAATATAATAAAAGAATTATTAAACGAAGTTTTTATCATTTCTTTTCTCATATTGCACAACACAATCTATAAATAACATGTCATTAAATTTCAAGAGTGATAAAGGAGGGGCTCGTAATAATGTATAAAGACGAACTTATACAACTGCATCAGTTTTTGGTATATGTTTTAAAAAGTTTAGAAGATGAAAACGAAGTTAAAGAGGAATGCGAGGAATATTTCCGCCTTAACATAAGTCCACACCACATCCACCGAACAAAAGCAGAACACAAATATGCAATTTTTGTATTATCTGAATCTATTTCTGAATTAATAGCTAAAAAAAATAATAGTGCAGCACCATCAAATATTGCAAATGGTTTATCCGAACTAGCAAAGAGGTCCAAAAAAGAGTTAATTCGGATGCATGAAGACAATGCACTTAAATATCAGAAAGACAAGAAAATGGAAATGATTTAGTTTATACTGCTATATTCTATAAAATTATTTAGTTCACTGCCTTAAACTAAAATTATTTAACCTCGTAAACTCAAAAATACCTAATATAAATTAAAAGTAGGTATATCCATGAAAGGTTTAAGGAAGATGATATGTTTAGTGGATGGTGAACATTATTTACCTGTTACAAAGTCTGCTCTAGATTTACTAGATAGTTTGGAGCACAATGAAATTGTTGCTGTTATTTTTATTGGCGGAACTGAAAAATTAAGGGAAGCCTCTGAAGAAGGAATCTCTGAAAAGTTAGAAAGACCTGTTCATTTTGGTGAGGATCATCACAAAATTCCCTATAAATTAATAGGGGAAATGATCGAAAAATATGATGCTGACGTTGTTATGGATTTAAGTGATGAACCAATAGTTGATTATTCAAAACGTTTTAAACTTGCAACTGTTGCACTTGAGAGAGGGATTCCATACGAAGGGCCTGATTTTAAATTTGACCCCATTACTGAGCATGAAGTTTTAAAAAAACCATCGCTTAAAATACTGGGCACTGGTAAAAGAATCGGTAAAACCGCAGTTTCAGCATATGCCGCTCGATTAATCCATAATAGAAAATATAACCCATGTATCGTTGCTATGGGTAGAGGTGGGCCAGAAAAACCTGAAATTGTTCGCGGTGATTTAATAAAGATAACTCCCGAGTATCTAATGGAACAATCAGACAAAGGGGTGCACGCTGCTTCTGATCACTGGGAAGATGCCCTTATGAGCCGAATTTTAACCATCGGATGTAGAAGATGCGGCGGCGGAATGGTTGGTGATGTTTTTATAACCAACATGAAAAGGGGTGCAGAACTTGCAAATGATGTTGATGCTGATTTTGTAATAATGGAAGGAAGTGGAGCTGCCATACCCCCTATTAAAACCAACCGACATATTGTATTAGTAGGTGCCAATCAACCAATTCAAAACCTGGAAGAATACTTTGGGCCATTTAGGATAAAATTAGCAGATTTAGTAATCATCACCATGTGTGAAGAACCAATGTCCAGCCCTGAGAAGGTTAAAAGAATTGAAAAACTCATAAAAGATATTAATCCCGAGGCTGAAATTATCTCAACTGTTTTTAGGCCAAAGCCTCTGGAAGATATAACGGATAAAAACATTCTTTTTGCTACAACCGCTCCTGATTCCATAAAGGATGTGCTGGTAACTTATCTTGAAGAAAATTACGGCTGTAAAGTGGTAGGAACTACTTCCCACCTTTCAAACAGGCCGTTGCTGCAAAAAGATATTGAAAAATACATAGATGAAGCAGACATAATGCTCACCGAACTTAAAGCTGCAGCGGTAGATGTTGCAACAAAAGACGCCCTTAACGCAGGATTAGGTGTTGTATACTGTGATAATATACCTATGGTCTGCGGAGGGGAATCAGAACAGAAAGAGCTTCAAGAAGCCATCATAAATGTGGTAGAAAAATCAATTGCTGATTCTAAAGCAGAAGGTGAATAGAGTATTCTATTCCCTTTTTTTATTTTAAAGATCTAAAAATTAAGTAGTTATAAAGTTAAAAATAGAAAAAAGGATTTTATTTTTTCAGTGACTTGATCCCTTCAGATGATCCTACAAGAACTTCATCTGCAACTTCAGTAAATATTCCATTTTCTACAACTCCGGGGATATAATTGAGTTCTTTTTCTAGATATGCAGGATCTTCAATATTATCAAATTTAACATCAAGTACAAAATTACCGTTATCTGTTATAACCGGCCCGCCTTTTCTTTGACCCATTCGCAGAGCAGGAACTCCTCCAAACTGTTTTACATGATCACTGACTGTTCTGCAGGCTTGAGGAATAACTTCGACAGGTACTGGGAATGCTCCAAGTTTATCAACTACTTTTGAGTCATCTACAATAACTATGAATTTAGCTGCAGCGCTGTCAACGATTTTTTCCATTGTATGGGCTGCTCCACCGCCTTTTATTAGGTTTAAACTGCTGTCAACTTCATCTGCACCGTCAACTGCAATGTCAATTGAATGTTCTTCAAGGGTAGTTACAGGGATTCCATTTTCCTTTGCAAGTAAAAAAGACTGGTATGATGTTGGAATACCTAATATTTCAAGTTCTTCCTCTATGATCCTTTTTCCAAGCTTCTCTATAAAAAAGAGAGTAGTGGATCCAGTTCCAAGTCCCACTATATTTCCATCTTCAACTAATTTTGCAGCAGCATATCCTACATTTCGTTTAAGTTCCATAATTAGACCTCAATTAATAAATTTATAGTAATTTTTTAAATTATATTCAATTTTAAAAACGTATTTATAAGTTATCTAAATTAAATATATAAAATATTAGATTATTTGAAAAATATAAAAGCAAATTTATTTTAAAAGCACTAAACTAAGCTTTAATCCATTTATACATTCATTAGCAGGTTTTCCAATGGATTTAATTATTTTACACTTATCTCCCACATATAAACCTTCTGGAAAACATAATTCCCTCATTGTACATTCTTTATCACATTCAGGAAATTCAAATGTAAGTATAGACCCTTCAAATGCTTTTTTAGTATCGACAAGTGCTTCAATATCTGCTCTTTCCACTTCAACAACTTTAACTTTTCCACTATCATGTACAGGACAAGGATGTTCTGTGTCTTTTACCTCCGTTACTACATACATTCTTCCTTCTTCTAAAGAATCAATGCATGTACTTTTAAATCTACACGCTTCACATTCTGCAGAAGCTCCATAATGCATGAATTTAAGCCCCTCTTCTGCAAGAGTTTTTCCAATGAGCGTTATCATAATTTGTCTCCTTTAAATGGTGTTTTATATAATTAGTTCAATTATATCAGATATTATCCAATATTTTCATTTGTATGCTGCATAATATAGAAAACAGCAGCTATTTAATTTTTAAAATGGCATTTTACATGAAATTAAATTAAATAGTATTACCATTTTTAATGTTCTACGGTTATATAAAAACATTAGGTATATGAATATAAATAGTTATCATCTGAAATTTCTTATTACATAACTGTCTAATCCTTTAAAAAATAAATTAAAATTATCCTAACTCGATTTAACAAATATTAAGAACTATTCTCAAGATTCAAAAGAATTTTCATAATTTTTGAATAAAATAGTTCATTGTGGTCTTTAATTATATTATGGAACTACAACAACTGGAACTTTTGCTGATCTCAGTACCCTATCTGTAGTACTTCCAAATAAAGTTCGATTTAGACCCTCAAAAGTCGACGATTTTTGACAGCCGTGCTTACCAGTAGAACCCATAAATACTACATCAATGTTTTCCAGCCGGATAGCATCAAGAATTTCTTCATATGGTTTTCCACCAGTGACTTCAGTTTTTAATTTGACCCCTTTACATAAACCTTCACATTGACTTTCTTCCAGCTTTTTCCTAAAACGTTCTACTACCTTTTCTCCTTCCTTCTGTAAACTATCATATAATTCCCCTCTAAAATTTGGCAGATATGCGGACCTCAAGAAATAAGTGTCAACAACATATAAAACAACAATATCAGCACCACTTACATTGGAAGTCCATATTGCGTGTCCTCCTGCCCTTTCTGCACATTCCGATCCATCTATTGGCAGTAATATTTTCTTGTACATACACTGACCCCTAATTTTATATTAATATTATATTACTTTCAGTATAAAAATTAATATCACACAAATTTCAAAATGATACTTTTTTAGGAACGCCAAAAAGGCAAATAAACTTAGAAAATAGTTAATAAAAATTTAAACAATTAGAAATATTAAATTATTATAAATAAAAGAAATTAATATGGATTTTTAGCTATAAACATGCCTGATTTTTTCTCAATTTGGATTTTACCATTTTCACTTAAAATATTTGTAACATAGTCCTCAAAATCAATTATTTTATCACCATTTATAACATTTTTAACCCTTGTAAATGAAAGAACATAGTTTACTAAAGGTTCAGCTTCGGTTACTTCCAGACCATCTTCATATTTTACGAGCTTTATATCCCCAAAAGATTCACTTAACTGTTTTTCTCCATTTTCAAGACCAAATGCACGTGCAACTGGTTCCAATGAACAGTTAGCGTTTTTATCATAATTAGTTACCAGATCACTCAATTCTTTCATATAATTTAGGCCAAAAGTAGTTGCATAAAGCACACCATCACTCTTTAAAACTCTGCTAATTTCAGATATTGCTTTTTTCCTGTCAGGAACATGGTAAAGCATAAGGTTTGCAATAACCACATCAAATGAATTATCTGGGTGTGGAATCTGCTCTGCATCTATTACCTCATATTCGAACCTTTCTGCAGCACCACCAAAAGCGAGTTTAGCATCATCAAGCATCCCTTCTGAAAAATCAGAAAGTAGGATTTGTGCATCTTCAGGTATATTCTGTAGGTTTGATTTCCATAAGATTCCATTTCCACATCCAAGCTCAAGTACTCTAGCGTCTTTTTTAAATTGAATCTGATCAAATAACCATAATGTCCATTTATAGGGGTTTGTCCCAAATCGCCTGTTTAATTCAACCCTTGCCATAAAATTACTTGAATCTGAATACTGTTTTAAAAGTGAGGTCATTTTAATTACTCCAATGTTCATTAATGATTGAAATTTAACCATTTGAGCCAGGGATTTTATATTACGCCAGTTGCAGTTGCAAGTTCTTCAGCAGCTTCTTTTGTAAGCCCTCTATCTCCCAAAATAGTATACCTTTCCCTTCTAATTGTATGGGCCATAGTTAATGCCTCAATAATATATTCTGGATCTAATTTTAGCTCACGTGCAGTTGTTGGAGCTTTTATAGTCCTCAAAGTGTCCCTTATATATTTCCAATCCCCACCATGGAGATACATCATCATTATAGTACCTATACCACACTGTTCCCCATGTAATGCTGGTTTAGGTGCAACAATATCTAAAGCATGGCTGAACTTGTGTTCAGATCCACTTGCAGGCCTGCTTGTCCCTGCAATACTTATAGCCATTCCGCTGCTTATGAGCGCCTTAACAACAAGAGCAGCACTTTCTACATGGCCCTCTTTTATTGCATCGGAAGCTTCTAAAGTCATTTTAGCTGTCATAAGTGATAATGCAGATGCTGAATCACTGTAATATTCATTTAATAGCCTGTAAGATAATTTCCAATCTAATACTGCAGTGTAATTTGATACTATATCTCCACATCCGGCTGCAAGAAGCCTAAATGGGGCCTGGCTTATAATTTCTGTATCTGCAATAACACCAATTGGTGATTGGGCTTCAAGAGATACTGATCCTTTTTCATTCTTTATAGAAGCTCTTGGTGAAGCAATTCCATCGTGAGAAGCTGCAGTTGGGGCACTTATAAATTGAATGTTATTTCGAGTTGCCGCCAGTTTTGCAACATCTATTACCCTACCTCCACCAATTCCTAAGACCACAGATACATCTTTTGATGCATCTTGAACTTCTAAAACAGCTGATTTTGATGCATTATCAATTATAAAAGTTTCAACATCGAAATCTTCATTTTGAAGGCTTTCTATAGCCTTTTCTCCAGCTATCTTGAGGGTATTTGGCCCGCTTACCACCAGAACTTTATCTTTAAACATGAGATCCTTACAAATAGAACCTGTTTCTTCAATTACTCCTTCGCCCGTATGAATTTCTCGTGGTAGTTGGATTTTCCTAAAGTCCATATTATCGTCCTTATAATATTCATTCATTGTATCGCAAATTTATTGTTTTAAAACTATATCTTTTTCTATTTTGAAAACTTTTTTAAGTGGCTAAATCATTAAATTAACTTAATTTACAGAAAATTATATAACTAATTCAAAAAGTTATATAAATCTTAAATTATAAGTCTGGAACTTTAAAAAATACCTTTAAAATAGGCAAATATATAAAGGAATATTAAAAAATAAATTAAATGATTGACGATCTTTATAAGCAAATAACTATTTTTTGCTTGCAGAACGTGCACTGAAAAAAGCAAAAACATGCTTCAGAGGTGCTGACTCAAATACAAACTATTTTTGAGTACTCGCAAAAATCTAAGATTTTTGTACACCAAACATTCCTTGTTTGAGTGTTTAACAGCGCCGTTACAATATTTAAACTAATAAACCAGGAGTGAATGAAATGGCAAAAGTAAAAGGAACTAACGTTAGAACAAGACAAAAAAGTCATTATAAAAAAGCTGGAAGTAAAAGAGGAAGAGGCGTAAAACATTAAGATACCTTGTAATTCAAGGTTCTTTATATTTCGCAATAATTTATCCTTTTTAACTTCAATTAACTATTTTTATATAGAAAATTAAATTTTCATTTTTATATAATAATCTTATTTTAAAATTAAAAAAAAAGTAAATGTTTTATTAATTTACTTAAAGCATTTATGTTGTGGCTTGTTTGTAGATAGCAGCTATTATTGCATTCAGGTCTCCAGAGTAAATGTAATTATATCCATTATTTAACAGATATTGATCTGGGTGTGCCAGTCCTGTAAAACTAGCTGGACTATAATTATCATCATGTGCCCTTGGCAGCCATGCTAAACCAGTTATATTAACCGATGACGGGGCCATCCATACACTGAATACTTTTCTGGTTCCAACTAATTTCTTATAATAGCTTTGTCCCATCTCATATATTACACCAGCATCTGCTCCACCGTATATATCCACTATCAAAGCATTTGCAGGTACACTTGTATTTTGAAGTACTGAATAATGAGTATTAGCACCTAAACCTGCGTTATATGCATTTATTCCCAGTGCTTTTAAACCGTTTACAATAGCGTTGATTCTATTTGTATCAGTTGTTGCTCCGTTTATGTAATCACTTGTTATATAAACAGGTCTTGCCTGTGATACGACTGAAGTAACTGTTGACCATGCTTTTACCGAAACGTAATTTGGTAGTACCTTGTTTGTTTGATAGTAATTGAGTATCTTTGAATATGCATAAATCAAGGATTCATACCTTAATTTACCAAGATTAGTATTTGCATAATTCGGTGTTATACCATTTGCATCTATAAATGCTTTAACTCTCTTAGCAAGATCTACATAATTGGACTTGTATATATTTCCACTTGTAATATTTTCACTGGATTGTGCAGGAGCAGCAACATTTTTTAAAGTTATAGGTGTTGTTGTTCCGTTGTTTAACTGTAGTAAACCTGCAGTAAGCATTCTTAAGAAGTCAGGCATTTTAACTTGAGTTGTACCAATTGTCACATAATTTGGAAGGGCATGGTTGGTTTCAATGTATACTTTGACCCTGGCTGCTGCATCTGTGATTTGACTTACAGTAAAACTTGTTGAATTAATTGTTGTTTTTGTTTCTCCTGCTGCAGCATATTGTTTCTGACTGCTAACGCTGGTATTTACTGTAGTTTGCTGTTTTTGACTGTTATTTGTAGATTTTATAGTTGAATTTACCACAGCTTGAGTTGTAGATTTAGTATTTGTCTGTAAAGCACTATTTACTGTTTGATTTATGCTTAAATTCTGCACAGTACTGTTATTAACAGCCTGTGTTTGCGCAGCTCCCATGTCTGATGCACTTACACCAGCTATACCCATCAATAAGAGACTGGATATTAATAGGACTGCAAATAACAATTTTTTCCTTATTGTACCGCCTCCGATTCC
The DNA here is from genome assembly GCF_000745485.1 of Methanobacterium veterum. Lineage (NCBI taxonomy): Archaea > Methanobacteriati > Methanobacteriota > Methanobacteria > Methanobacteriales > Methanobacteriaceae > Methanobacterium > Methanobacterium veterum. Next base: position 175,402 of record NZ_JQJK01000014.1, on the reverse strand, counting down.
CAATCAAAAACTATAATCTGAGTTTTTCAGGGAGTATGAACAAGTTAATCTCCGCAGCATATAAATATTTTGGTTTAAATTTGAAAAAAAAGTATCTTTAGAGCTCTTTTTTTAATTTAAAGCGTTTTATGAAGTTATCTAAAATTAAGTATTAAGACAACATGCCTTACTTGGTACTTTTAACAAATAAAGTTATTTAAAACATTATTTTAATAAAATAAGCATATTCATTGCTTTTACAATACGCAGATAAATCGTGTAATTATTTAAAAAAGCTTATTAGCTTTTTATTTAGATAAAAACTCTTTTTTTCAAAATTGAGAAAATCTAAATTAATTTTATTAAATAATTGGCAGTTAGTATGTTTAAAATTGTTACAATAATACATGTAGTCCCCCATTTATTTTTTAAATTTTTAAATTTTTATCTTAATTTTGAGGGGAGTCTAATCTTCGCCATAATACCAAAGAAAATAATATTGTGAAATTTAAATTAAAAAGTTAAGCTCAAATTTATCCCCTAAAAGCCATTTAGTTTTTTATATTAGTTATTTAATGGGACTAAAAATTACTTTTTTAAAGAATTCACTACCTTTAATCTTAAATAATTAAAGGAACAACTATCTACTATAATATCCATAAAAAATATAATCATTTTATATACTTATTAGATTTTAATTAGGTGAATATATGACAGATTTCAGTGAATGGTTCCATAATATCCTAGAAGAAGCAGAAATAATCGACGACAGATACCCTGTAAAAGGGATGAATGTTTGGCAACCACAAGGATTCAAAATAAGAAAATATACTTTAGAAATTCTTCGAAATATCTTAGACAAGACCCATGAAGAGGTACTCTTCCCAATGTTAATTCCTGAAGATGAACTTGCAAAGGAAGCGATACATGTCAAAGGTTTTGAAGAAGAAGTTTACTGGATTACACATGGAGGACTTACAGAACTGAATAAAAAACTTGCACTTAGACCTACAAGTGAAACTGCCATGTATCCAATGTTCTCATTATGGGTAAGATCCCATACTGATCTCCCTATGAGGTTTTACCAGATAGTTAACACATTTAGATACGAAACAAAACACACACGACCTTTAATAAGGGTCAGGGAAATTACCACATTTAAAGAAGCACATACTGTACACGCAACAGAAGAAGAATGTGAAGAAGAGGTACAGAATGCAGTTAAAATTTACAAGCAGTTCTTTGATATGCTCGGAATTCCTTACATGATTTCAAAGCGCCCGCAGTGGGACAAATTCCCGGGTGCTAAATATACAGTAGCATTTGATACTATTCTCCCTGATGGAAAAGCACTCCAGATTGGAACAGTACATAATCTTGACCAAACCTTTGCAAAGACATTTGATATAACTTATGAAACAGAAGAAGGAGACCATAACTATGTTTACCAAACATGTTACGGTATATCTGACAGAGTTATAGCATCAATTATAGGTATTCATGGAGATGAGAAAGGATTATGTTTACCACCAGCAGTTGCGCCTTATCAGGTTGTTATTGTACCAATTATATTTAAAAAAGGTGCTGAAGAGGTTTTAGAGTTCTGTAGAGGCGTAGAAGCTAAACTCAAGTCTGCAGGATTAAGGGTCCATTTTGATGATAGGGACATAAGAGCAGGCAAAAAATTCTATGAACACGAAATGAGAGGAGTTCCTATAAGAATGGAAATAGGCCCTCGTGATATTGAAAATAATAATGCAGTAGTCTTTAGAAGAGATAAGCTTGAAAAAGACACTATTTCAATTGAATCTGATGACTTTATAGATGAAATTAAATCCACATTAGACAATATAACTCATGATATGAGAGAAAAAGCATGGAAATCCTTCAACAAGCACTTAAGAGATGCTGAAACCGTTGAAGAAGCTGCTCGGGAAATTGAAGAAAACATGGGGATTGTCACATTCCACTGGTGCGGGGATGAAGCTTGTGGAAAAGAACTTGAGGAAAAAGTCCGAGTAGATATTCTTGGAGTTCGAGAAAGTAAATCAGAGACTTACAAAATGCCTTTAACCGAAATAACAAAAGAAGAGATAGATTCACTTCAAGAAGAAGGGGCAGCAGCACGTAAATGTATTAACTGCGGAAAGCCTTCAACATGCAGAACTATGATTGCAAAAACCTATTAAACATTAGCTGGGGAAACAGATGAATATAAGAGTTGTAAGCCTTGTATTAGTAGTTTTAGTATTTGCATTAATCTCTGGAATGATAAGTTACTCAGTATCTAGTGGAGTATCTCTAAAGGACGCATATGCCAGTGGAAAGATCACAGTAGTTCAGCAAACTGCAGCAGGTACGGTTCCTCATCAAGTTATGATAACAAATAATGCAAGCAAATCGGTTAAAGTGAAGAAAGGAGACGTACTTTCAAGTACAGTATCTCAAGATCTTGTAATTGCTGAAGATAAAATAATAGCATCAAATTCAAATGCAACTGTAAAGGCATATTGTCTAAATCCATCTCAAAGGGCAGTCGTAGGTGCGAAATTATTACCTACAAACACCACATACAGCGCGATAACTCGTGTAATAAGCAGTTCAAATCCATCAAACTCTCAAAGTGCTATGGACGCCCAACTTCAAATATGGATAATTGCATCGGAAGGCAACTTGAATCCATATACTGGAGAACCAGTGGCCGTTGTGGATAATAACAATATTACATGGTCAGAGTTCCGCCAGGATATAGCCAATGCCAAAAGTGATGTTATGAGTACATTCAACGTTACAGAAAGCAATATCAAAAATTTAAATCAAACACAATCAAACAGTGGATCAACCTCATCATGGATAGACAATACTATAAGTTGGATAAAAGAATCAATATAACTTATATTAATTAAAATTTTATTTCAAGTAGGGCCTATAAATGAATTAACCACTATGTAAAAAAATCTGATTCAGGAGTTACCAATATGGAAAAAACATTTGCTGTAATCCCAGTATCAAAATTTACAGATGCAAAAACAAGATTATCCCCTAAGCTAACGCCATTGGAACGTGAAAATTTATTAAAAGCCATGTTAAAAGATGTAATTGGAGTTTTAAAGGGATCAGTAGATAATATAATAGTTATAAGCTCCGATGATGATGTTTTAAATTTTGTAAACGAACTTGGCGTTGAAACTTTTAAAGAGAGAGGAGTTACCGATTTAAATGGCGCATTAACTCAGGCTATTCAAAACTATTCTAATTCTTGTAATAACATATTTATAGTACCCTCAGACGTGCCTTTAATTAAAAAAAGCCATGTTAAAGAAATATTAAATAGAAGCCATGAATTTGACGTTGTAATTGCCCCTTCCAAAGGAGGAGGTACTAATGCACTTCTATGCCCAACTTCTTTTTGTGTGAAATTTGGAGACTACAGTTTCTTTGAACATATAGATGAAGCGGAATTAAGAGGACTCACACACAGCATTTATGACTCATTCTATTTATCAATGGATGTAAATACGGCAGAAGATCTGGGCGAAATAATGTTACATGGAAAAGGAACTAATGCAAGAGAATATTTAAAGAAAGTACAGCTTAAAGTTAAATCCAACCACGGATCTGAAAGGTTAGATGTTAGCCGAGAGGCCACCATATGATCGCGATGTCCATTGCTGGTTTTGACCCTTCAGGCGGTGCGGGGATTTTAAATGATATCAAAACTTTTTCTGCATTTGGTGTTTACGGAACTGCAGTAATAACAGCGCTTACTGCCCAAAATATAAATAAAGTTGAGGGAGTTCAACCAGTTGATGTGCAGTTTATTAAAAAACAAATTGATACCGTTTTAGAACAGGAAAAAATTGAATTTGCGAAAACTGGAATGCTTTACTCTGATGAAATCATAAAAGCAGTTGCCCAAAAGATTACGGAACATGATTTAAAGGTAGTGGTTGATCCTGTAATGATCGCAGGCTCTGGAGGGCACCTGTCCCAAAAAGACTTTGCCAGATCTCTAAAAAAGTATCTTCTACCTGTTGCTACATTAACCACCCCTAATATACATGAAGCCCAGGAAATTTCAGGAGTTAAAATAGAGAGTACAGAAGATTCCATAGAGGCTGCACTTAAAATTGGGGAAACCTGTAATGTTGTAGTTACTGGAGGGCATCTTGAAGGAACTGACATACTTTTTGATGGTTCAATTAATGTTATAAAAGGAGAACTTGTTGAAAGTAACAATACCCACGGCACTGGCTGTACTTATTCTTCTGCAGTTGTGGCATCCCTTGTAAAGGGAAATGATATGGAAACCGCTGTTAAACAGGCTGGAAAATTTGTAAAAAAAAGCATTAAATATGGAAGTAAGGGAACGCTAAATCAATTCTGGAAATGTATTTAACCCTTTAAATTAAAAATTACGGAACTACCAGAACCGGGCGCCTTGTTTCTCTTATTACTCTTTCGGTTGTACTTCCAACTAAGACCCTATCTAAACCATGCCTGCCTGAAGCCCCCATGATCACGATATCGACATCTTCTTTATCCATAGTTTCAAGTATAATTTCATGCGGCTTTCCCTCATCTATTTTAGATATGAAATTAATGTTTTTACACATTCCCCTGCACTGGATATCTTCCAAATCCTTTTCAAATCTAGCAATAGCTTTTTTTCCTTCGTTTCTTAATTCTTTTTCCAGATCTTCCCTAAAACTCGGCAGGTAAGAAGGCTGCAGATAGTTAACATCAATTACGTTCAATACAATGATATCAGCACCAGTTACATCTGCAAGAGATATTGCATGTTCACCCGCTCTTTTTGAACTTTCTGAGCCGTCTGTAGGCAGCAAAATTTTTTTATACATTTTTAATCTCCTTTACTAACTAATCATTTTTAGCCATAGATGCGAATATACCTCCAAAAGTACAGCAAATATGATGATAGTTACATGTATACTTTAAATCAAATCAGGGTAGTGTCATGTATTATCTGTACTATATTAATATGGTTATCCAATGTAAGATCGGACAAACCAGACACGTAATAATTACTGCAGTCAATACTGCACCTAAAAACCTCCGTTCTACATATCTATAAGGGTATTTATATTGAAAAGAGAAAAACCAGGGAATAGAGTTAAAAAGGAGCATACAACAGCGATCAATAAAGTCGACATTTTATTAACATTGTTACCCATGAAAACACCCTTTAACTAAATTTATAGATAATATTTGTTTCCCCAATTATATAAAAATTTAGAATTGATTTTTTAAAATATAAAGATTTTAAAACCATTATTTTAGTTTAAAAGGAGTTTTTACGCTTATTCAATTAATAAATAGGCCCTATAAATAGTAATTGTCAAATTAAGAAATTTAAATTATTTAAAATGAATAATCAAGTTTTTAAAATTAAAAGGTAAAATAAAATATATTTATTTTACAGTTCATAGACTTCTTCAGGTGAAATAACTGCAGCTCCACCTTCTTTTAAAGCGGCGATACCTTCATCGATGTCTTCAGTACGCAGTACAACTACAGCTTTTTCTGCTTTCTTTTCAACAAAGGCATATATATATTCCACGTTAGTGTTTGATTTATTTAATGTTTCAAGAATTCCTTCAAGTCCACCTGGAGTATCTGAAACCTCTACGGCAATTACATCAGTTATTTTAACTACAAAATTGCCAGCTTCAAGTGCTTTTTTTGCCTTTTCAGGATCAGGAACTATAATTCTTAAAATCCCAAACTCAGATGTATCTGCAATTGAGAGAGCACGTATATTCATCCCTGATTCTCTTAAGATACTCAGCGCGTTCCATAGTCTCCCTTTTTTATTTTCCAAAAATATAGATACCTGTTTTAATTTCATGTTAGCCACCTTATATGATTTCGATTTAAATTTCCCTTTTATCAATAACCCTAACAGCTTTACCTTCGCTTCTTGGAAGTGATTGTGGTTCAACAAGAGTCACATTAACTCTAAGCCCGATTTCACTGTGAATACGATCCTCTATCATCTTTTTAACTTCTTCTACATGCTTCACTTCATCTGAGAAGAACTTTTCAGATGTTTCAACCTGAACTTCAAGTTCGTCAAGGTGCTGCGGCCTTGTAACCACAATCTGGTAGTGCGGTTCAAGATCTTCGATTTTAAGCAGCGCTTTTTCAATCTGTGATGGGAATACAATTACTCCTCTGATTTTAAGCATGTCGTCAGTACGTCCTGTGATTCTATCCATTTTGATAAGTGTCCTTCCGCAGGAACATTTTCCCTTTCTTAAAGCTGTAACATCCTTTGTACGGAAACGAATTACAGGCATGCCTTCTCTTGTTAATGTTGTTAAGACAAGCTCTCCCTTTTCTCCTTCAGGTAATGTTTCAAGTGTTTTAGAATCAACAATTTCAGGGTAGAAATGGTCGTCAGATATGTGCAGTCCGTTTTTATCCTCACATTCCATAGCCACACCCGGGCCAATTACCTCAGTCAACCCGTAAATATTAAGTGCAGTGAGATTAAGCCGTTTTTCTATCTCGTTCCTCATTTCTTCAGTCCACATCTCTGCCCCAAATACCCCTGCTTTTAATTTTATTGATTCTCTGCTGATTCCTTCTCTTTCAGCCATTTCACCCAGATAAAGTGCATATGACGGCGTGCATGTTAGTACAGTTGATCCAAAATCTTCCATAATTTCAAGCTGTCTCATAGTATTTCCAGCCGAAATAGGAACTACAGTAGCCCCTATTTTTTGTGCACCATAATGTACTCCCATTCCGCCTGTAAAAAGTCCGTATCCATAAGCATTTTGAATTATATCTTTTTTTCCAGCTCCAGCCATTCCTAAAGCGCGTGCAATAACTTCTCCCCATAAATCCAGATCGTTTACCGTGTATCCTGAAACTGTTGGTTTTCCTGTTGTTCCAGAAGTGGTATGCACTTCCACTATATCATCTTCAGGAACTGCAAACATTCCAAATGGGTAAGCATCCCTTAAATCAGTTTTAGTGGTAAATGGAAGTTTTTCAATATCTTTAAGAGTTTTAATATCTTCTGGCTTAACACCTGCTTCATCAAAACGCTTTCTGTAATATGGAACATTTTCATATGCTCTTTTTACAACGGCTTGTAGTCTTTTAAGTTGTAGTGCTTCTTTATCATTTTCTGACATGCACTCTGCTTCTTTATTCCAGATCATTTATCTCCCTGCCAATCATTAGATAAAATTGTAATATAAACTTTAGTTAAAATCTATTTTTATAACTTATGTATTTATTTGTAGCAACTGCAATCTCGGGAGATACACTAATTTAAGGAATCAAATAAGTAGCCTGTTTAAGGACTTTAATGTGCATAATATCAATTTTTATCACGTTAATTCTGTCTAAAATGCATATAACTATCATATAACTGTATTAATCTAATTTATAATATTTAAATTAAAAATATTTGTAGTAAAAAGATCTATTTTAAATTTCAAGAACATATAATAATTTATAAAGTATAATAAATACTATTAATAATTTCTTTAATTTTTACACTATAATAAATCTAGTTATACATAAATAAATCCGAAAGGCTTATTAACTAATGCATCACTAAACAATAGATCGGCAAAGGGTATTCTAATCACGTAATTTTTACCGCCTAACCGATTACTGATTTTCCCTTTGCCCAAAATATATAAAAAAATGCTTACCGCCTCCGGAAGCATTGAAATATAAGTATTATAAAATTATACCCCTTTTTAATTCTTTATAATCTTCTAATTTTTATATAAGAGAAATATTAAACAAATTAATTTTTGTAAAATAAATTTTATTTAAAACAAGACAATTTTAAAATATTTAATAAAAAAGAAGAATTTAAAGAGTTTAACCTTTTAACCAGGCATCAACTCTAGTATTGACTTCATCCCAGTTTACTATGTTCCAGAACGCTGCCACAAAGTCCGGCCGCACATTTTTGTAGTCCAGGTAGTAAGCATGTTCCCATACATCCAGTACCATGAGTGGAGGCCACCTTGGAGCAGTGTTTACACTGTGTTTTTCAAGCTGTAATATAATCAGCCTATCTGTACTTTTACACAGGGTAACAACTGCCCATCCAGAACCTTCTGTAGTTATAGCTGCCTGTGAAAACTCTTTTTTGAACCTTTCAAAACTACCAAAATCTTTTTTTATGTATTCCGCTATTGTGCCAGTTGGTTCACCGCCATTTTTATCAGCAGGCCCCATATTCTTCCAGAATAACGTATGAAGCTGGTGTCCACCTGCATTGAATGCAAGTTCCTTTGCTTTAGCTTTAACATCAAAATCTTCTCCTTTTTCTCGTGATTCATCATACAATTTAAAAATAGCATTTGCAGCATCTACATAAGCTTGATGATGTTTTTGATGGTGTATTTTAAGCTGTTGTTCAGAAATATGTGGTTCTAAATCTTTATATCCATAATCCAATTCAGGCAATTCATAAAATCCTTTTGCCATTATAAAATACCTCCTTATAACTCTTTCCATTCTGAAGTCTTATATTTTTTAAACCATGGTTTGTGGCACAGCCACCAGTCAATACATGCATATTCTCCAGCTTCTACATTCTGTTTTCTTTCGATAATTTCTTCTTGACTTTGTGGTGGTGGAATTATCACATTGCTTCCAAATCTTCTGTTTAGTGGCCAGTCAGCAGGAATTGCTACTTTCTCATCGTCGGCAATTCTAAGTCCTTCTACTGCCCGCACTATCTCGCTGAGATTTCTTCCAAGCTCTTGAGGATAATAAATCATTGCCCGTATTATTCCCTCTGGATCAACTATTATAACAGCCCTTACTGTATTTGTTCCCTTTGCAGGATGAATTAAACCAAGTTTACTTGCAATTTCGCCGTTGTCAGCAATTACTGGAAATTCAATTCTGATATTGAAATTTTCTTTGATCCATTCTATCCATTTAAGGTGCGAAGTAACCTGATCAACACTGAGCCCAATTAGTTCACAGTTCAGTAATTTAAAATCGATATAATGCCTTTGAAATTCTAAAAATTCGGTGGTACAAACAGGTGTAAAGTCAGCAGGATGGCTGAAAAGGACAAACCATTTACCTTTATACTCTTTTGGAAGCTTTATTATTCCTTGGGTTGTTTTAACATTCTTAATTTTTGGAAATGGATCACCGATAAGTGGCATTCCTCCAGCTTCGTCGGTTTTTTTGGTTTTCCGTACCTCATATATTTTTACTTTATGTCCCATTTTTGACCCTCTTATTTAACAGATATTTAACATTATTATTTTATTATTTATGTTAAATAATGATTTCGCTTTTATTAGGAGAATAATGTAAAGATTTAATGTTAATAGGAAAATTTCAAGGGAATATGCCCAAAAATCCTTAAATAAGATACATTAATTTAAATTTAAAGATTATAATTCCATTACAGCTAAATTTAGAGAGAATAAACTTAAAAATGAACATTCCCTGCACTTAAAATAATAAAATGTATTTAAAAATTTTTTTAAAAATCAAACTGAAAAAGAAAATATGGAAAAAATACTACCCTTTAGTTGTTGCAGGAGGCGTGAATACCCTCTGTCCAAGTTCACTGTCAAGCATGAATAAACTGCTTGCAGACTCACCTGTGAGTTTAACTTTTTGAAGTACCGCATTGGCTGATTCTTCTTCTTCAACCTGTTCTGCCACAAACCACTGCAGGAAGTTATTTGTCGCATGATCACTTTCAGACATTGCTAAATCTACCAACGCATTTATCAAACCTGTAACCTTCTGTTCATGTTTGTAAACATGTTCAAATGCTGCTTTAGGAGATTCCCACTGTGATGGAGGTTCTTCTATAGAAGATAATATCACCCTTTCTCCCCTCTGTACAATGTAATCATAAAATTTCATTGCATGGGTCATTTCTTCCTGTGCCTGAACCCTCATCCAGTTTCCAAAACCAGCCAGTTCAACCGATTCAAAATATGCTTCCATTGATAAATAAAGATATGCCGAGTAAAGTTCAGCATTCAATTGATAGTTTAAAGCATTTAAAACATTTTCTTTAATCATTCAATCACTCCACTACTCAAATTTATAATAAACCCTTCTCTTTATGTTTTTTAATAATTTCTTCTGCAAGTGCATCTATTTTTTTGAAGTCCTCTTCCTTTGGAAATCCCTTGACAATGACTGGATCAATAACTTCGGCCCTTATATTAGTTAAAGCTCCTTTAAGTAGTTCAACTGTTCTTCCACCCCATCCATAGGAGCCTATTATAGATACAAATTTTAACTTAGGCCGCAGTGCATTTGCAAGATATGCAGCATAAACTGCACTTGGATGTGGGCCTGTTAAAACAGTTGGAGTGGCAATTATGAGAGTTGATGCATCTACAAGAGATGTAGCTAATTCACCAATATCAGAAGTTGTTAAATTAAAAGGTTTAACAGTTATGCCATTTTTAACCAGGATATCTATTAGATAATACACTATTTCCTTGGTGCTGCCGTGCATGGATACATAAGGGATAACTACCTCATTTTTAGTTTCATCAGATATCCATTTTTTATAAGCTTCAAAAATAAGTTCCGGCTTTTTATAAACTGGACCATGGCTTGGTGCCACTATTTCAACAGGAATATCCTTAAGTTTTTCCATGTTCTTCTGGATAAACATCCGAAATGGCATCATTATCTCTGCATAATATCTCTTTGCAGCCAGGTAAGTTAAAGCTTCATCAGTTACAAAAGGATTGCTTTCTGCAAGATGTGAACCAAAGAAATCACATGAAAATAAGATTTTATCTTCCTCAAGATATGTAGACATAGTTTCAGGCCAGTGCACCCACGGAGTATAAATAAATTTAAGGGTTTTATCTCCAAGTGAAAGTGTCTCTCCATCTTCAATAGTTATGAACTTCTCATCGGGAATTAAAAGTAGGTCTTTAAGCATTTCTTTGCATTTTGGGTTAGTTATAATGTCTGCATCTGGATAAATTTCAAGAATTCCGGGTATTGACCCGGAATGGTCCTGTTCTGCGTGATGAGATATGATGTAATCAATGTTTACATTAAGTTCCTGGAGATTGCTTACCAATTCCCCTATTTTAGTTGGGTCCACTGTGTCTAATAATGCTGTTTTTTCGCTTCCCTGTATTAAATAGGAATTATATGTTGTACCTTTTGGAAGAGAGATAATTTCATCAAATATTCTCCTGTCCCAATCTATAGCACCTACTGCATATATTCCAGGTTTAAGTACTCGGGATGTCATCTTAATCAACAGGTTCAAACTGATCTTTTCCGACTCCACACATTGGGCAAAGCCAGTCATCAGGTAAATCTTCAAAAGGAGTACCTGCGTCTATTCCAGATATGGAATCGCCTTCTTCGGGGTCGTATATGTAACCACAAGCGGTACACATGTATTTTTTCATTTTTCAGCCTCCAAAAGATTTTTTGTATTTGAAATTACTTAAACGATTTAAATATGAGCCTTATTTATTTTAAATTTTTCGTAAGTTACTTAATTTCAACAAATCTAATTTTACCTGCCCCACAGCTAGGACAGCGCCATAAATCCGGTAGATCATCAAATGCTGTACCAGGATCTGTTTTTGTTTTAGTTTCACCCTTTTCAGGGTCGTATATATAACCGCATACATTACATTTATATCTGCTTGCCATTGAATCAACCTTTTAAATCTTTCTAACTGTTACCTTATCATCATAAAACGAATTTTACCTGCCCCACATTTTGGACAGCGCCACAGCTCAGGTAAATCATCGAATGCTGTACCTGGAGGTGTTCCTGTTCTAGGTTCACCTACTTCCGGATCATAAATATACCCACAGACTTTACATCTATATCTCATTTACTAAATCCTCCTTTTATACCTCCCAAAAAACTTAATTTTAATTTCTTATACTTTATTTTTGTTTTTTAATATTTATAAATCTTCCAAATTTAATTATTTATTCATTTTTAAGAGATTAAATTCATTATCAAAGGCATTGAACACCTAAATTCTATTTAAAAAGGACTTAATTAAGTTTTAATGGGTTTCAAGATGTACTGCACAAGCTGATAAAATAACTGTCAATATGGTCTTTCCCACGATTCTATATCTCCTGTTACTACTTTAAAAACCGGATTTGATCTGGGAAAATCTAAATTCATCAATACATCATATCTTTCAGGATCCCTTATCTTGAGTTTTCTTTTTAAATGTTTAAACTCATAAAGCATTTGCCCATCAGTTACTTCAATTTTAGAATCTACAAATTTAATTCCAATTCTATCCCTCTTAAAATTATAATTTCTTCTTTTAGATTCATTATAAACATGTAATAAGTAAGTATCAATGGCAAGTACCGGATCATACTGTTTTTTAAACCTCTCAAGTTGAGGATGGTTTCTATAACCTTCAGTCTTTCCATTAAGGACATTACGGGCCATTATTCCTTCTCTCCAAAGTGCGACAAGGCCCTTGACATCGAGGTATTCAGGATGCAAACTCCATAGTCTCATGTAATCACCGATGCATGAGACTATGGGTCGCAAAAAATATAATTTTTTGCAGGCTGTCAGAACTTACAGTTCTGACGTTGAAGGAAAACCATGGGTTTTCCTGAACCGCAAAATTCGTAGAATTTTGCAGGCCGCAAACATGAAATGTTTGCAGGCTCCACAATCTCATAGTCCTCACCAATATTCGATTGGAAGCCTCACGGCTTCACAATCTCATTGATCATAGATCTAGTATTCGATTGGTAGCCGCGAAAACTACGTTTTCGCAGGTTGTCAAAACTTTCAGTTTTGACACCGCAAATCGGAAGCTGGAGAAAAATGCATAGCATTTTTCTTTGCCCAAAAAATCGTAGATTTTTTAGGGATTTGCAAGCTCCACAATCCTACAATCCTATAAATTCCACCAATATCCAATCAGAATCCACGAAAAATAAATTTCCGCATCTCCTAATCTCATTACCAATAACATGAAATCATAAGCCACAAAAAATACATTTTTACAAACTCAATCTCACATTAACCATCCATACAAACAATATGAATTAAAATCACTTTTAATCTCCTACCCATAACATTTAAACAAATAAACACTAACAAAGATTTAAAAAATAATTAAGAATCAAAGCAATATATGACATCAAAAAATAAAAAAAATAATTATAAACAAATTAAAATTATTTAACAAGCATTACAGGCGCTTCTACAGATTTTAAAATACTTTCAGCTACGCTGCCCAGTATTAGCTTTTCTAAACCCTTTTTTCCATGGGTTCCAATAACAACAATGTCTGCTTCCATCCTTCGGGTTATAGTAGGTATATCCTTACGCGGATCTCCAAATACGAGGATTTCATCAACAACTACGTCTTCTTTTTTAGCTTTTTCGCTTAATTTTTTTAATATTGTCTTACCTTCATCTTCAAGAACATCATAGGGATAAATAAGCTTTTCATCAATTACATAGACCCCAACTATTCTTGCATTGTACTTATTTGCCATGGAAATTGCTATATCTTCAGCCCTTCCTGCATATTCAGAACCGTCTGTTGGAACCAATATCGTTTTAAACATTTAATACACTCCTTACACAATAGATGATAACTGTAAATACTATTCAACTCTCTTGAGGTGATCTCCAACTACAAAATTCACTCCACCAACATGTAAAACTGGTTTTATCTTTTCAACGTCAAAATTACCCTCTTTTAAGGAATTTTCCTTAGCACTGACATTTAAGACTTCTCCCACGATAATATTATGATCTCCCGCATTTTTAATCCAGTGCACTTTACACTCAATGCATGCGACACACTCCTCGATTCCAGGTGGTGAAACTTTTCTAGAAGGTTTTGAAGTAAGACCTGCCTTTTCTATTTCATTTACACCGTATGGGAACTTTTCACCAGTTATCCACAATTTATTTAAAATATCTTCATTTGGAATATTTACCACAAACTCATCAACTTCCACTATATTTTTATAGGTATGATGGCTTGCAACTGATGCAAAAGCAATTAGTGGAGGATCCATTGAAACTGGCATCGTAAAAGAAAACGGAGCAGCATTTACTTCACCTTTCTTATTTATGGTTGTTACAATAATTGTAGGACGAGGTGCTAATACTTTATATGCATTTTCCGTGCCTATTTCTTCAAAGCTCATTCAATCACCTTTTAATATATTACTTAAATAAAAATTTCTTATTTAATGGTTAATCACTGCTATTCATTATGATCTATATTTTATAAGTCAAATGATTTATTATTTTGCATTAAATATTTAGATAATTTGCAATTACCTACATCCAAGTCAGAGGAGGATTATGTTAAAATAATTTCACATATAACAGATGCTACATCTTTGTAGTAATTATAAAAATGTTCGCTCATGATCCTGTGCATGAGTTATATTTTACGTTAAATTGCAGTTTTAATGGATTATATGGGATTTATCTTAAAAAATGCAATTTATTTAACCAGTAGTCACATGAAAATGAAGCGATATTATTTACACAACATTCAAGACATGAGCGAAAATGTTTTAATTTAATAGATCTACAGCTACTAAATTAGTTATATCCAAACATGTAATTCCACTTTAAAAAGAGTATGCTAACTTATTTTCAAATACAATTAATTTATAAAAGGTAATCTGATCTTATTTTACCAAGAAAATATACATTAAACCAGGTAACTTTTAGATATTTAGATATGAAATTAGTAAAGAACGAAATTAGGGTTATTTTAATATTAGCCAGTTTGCAGCGGCATTTTATCTCTTTTCAAATACCATATTAATAATAACAAAATATATTAATATATTAAATATATAAATTCATTACATATTAGTTGAATAAGGGGATAGTTGATTTTATGGATAATGAAGGAATAGTCGAGACAGGAATTGAATTTAAGTTTCCAGAATATGAAGATACCATAGATGAACGCCGAGTATTAGAACAAAAGATTAAAAACAGATTAGGATCACTTGAGAGTATATTATTTGATATTACATTTCAAAATGACTCCATTGAAATACAGGAAAGAAGCCAAATATACACAATATCAAATCAAGGAAATAATTTTTCTATATCTGATAATTCAATAAAAGTGACCTTTAAAGAATTGACCATCTCCCGAAATATTGTTGAAATTAAATTTTTATTAGATAATGTGGATAAAATTATAGAAAAATTCCATGAAAATAACCAGAGGATACTAACTTTAGGTAGAAAAGTACTTTAAAAAAATACTTGCTCGCAGGGTGCATACTAGAAATTTTCACTGTTTTTAAAAAAAATAAGATCATGGACATTCTATAAATGTCCATTAAGGCATTATAGGTAATATTAGTATTAATTTTGGATTATTTATATATTGATTTCTTATGATTGTGTGCAAAAGCACAGTTATTCCTGTTCAGTTTTTTTAAGAAATTTAACAAATACTACCCTATATTTACCTAAATTCCAAATTTAGTAATTATTCCGCCAAATAATCAGCTTTGCATGTTTTAATGAATTCATCACATAATTTTTGAGGATCACCATCACCAACAAGTTTTCCATCTTCAATCATTATCGCTCTTGTTGTAACTTCCCTGATAAAGTCCACATGGTGGCTTACCATCAAAATAGTTGTGTTAAATTCCTTGTTTATCCGTTTAAGAGAATTAGATACTATTCGCAGTGTAATAGGATCGAGATCTCCGAAGGGTTCATCCAGGATTAAAACATCAGGTTTAGATGTTAACACTAAAGCTAAAGTAGCTCTAACCTTTTGGCCCCCAGATAGTTCATAGGAACACCTGTCCAAAATATCAAGAGGTAAATCAAGCGCTTTAAAAATAGGCTCGGCATATTTTCTAACTTCAGTATCCGGGAATTTTGGAAACAGAAGGTCTAAAATATCAGGTTTAAGCTCAATTTTTTCCAGTCTTGCTTTGGCTTCATGTTCTGGAAGATCTGTGAGCTGATAAAGAACATCAAGGATTTTATCACTGATACCAAGCTCTTCAGCTGTTTTACGTGCCTTTGATATAACATGTTCATCTTTAACTCCAAGACGTGCCGCAATTTGATCCTTGATGGTTGCATAATGAGTAAGGGCAAATTCCTGGTGCATAAATCCTAATTTCCGCCTTACATTCATTCTTTCCAATCCTAGATCCTGCATATCTACCCAGTTATCGTCCAATTTAAAGAGAATAGATCCAGAATCTGGAGCATCAAGCCCCGCTATCATTCGAAGCAAAACTGTTTTCCCAGCTCCACTTGGTCCTATTAAAGATACAATTTCACCTTTTTTAATATCAAAGTTTACATCTTTAATTTGAAGAGTATTTCCACCTTTTAAAAGGAAAAATCTCTTGTCTAAATCATTTACTTTTATTATGGAGTCACCTATATTCTCAGGGCCTGCTAATGGTTCGGCAGGTTCCATTGGCTCCATAAATTTGGTAATTATTTCCTCAGTAGAACCTTCATCAATGATTTCCCCGTTTTCCATTAAAACTAGTCTATCTGAGAGGTATCTGTGAACCTCTGGAAGGTGAGATACAAGAACTATTGTAACACCTAACTCTTTATTTATATTTTTTATAGCGTCTAAAATTTCTTGTTTGGTCCTTGGACAGGACATGGTAGCAGGTTCATCGAGCAATAAAACTTTTGGCTTTTTTGCAAGCTGTCTTGCCATTATAAGTCTTTGTTTTTCACCGCCGCTTAAAACAGGGGCAAAATGATTTATCTTATGACCTAAACCTACAATCTCAAGAATTTCCTTTGCCTGATCTCCAAATTCAGCCACAGCATCATCCACATCCTGTAAAGACTCATCACCATATTTAGCTCCAGCCAATTTCCTTACGACATTTTGAAGGGCTGTTTCTCCCCATAAACCAAATGACCTTTGAAGATGAATTGCAGTTGCTTTTTTAAGTTTTGCAAAATAGTAAGGGCTTGAATCTGGAGAAACTTCTATACCATCAAGTGTTATTTTACCACTGTCAAATGGTTCTACGCCCCTGAGAATTCGCAGTAAACTAGTTTTTCCAGATCCACTCATTCCAATTATCCCGACAATCTCACCTTCCTCAACATTGAGATTTATATCATTTAATGCTTTGATTTCTCCACCATTTTCTATTTTATATGTCTTGGATAAGTTTTCAACCTTTATCATTCATTTACACCTTTTTAAATAAATTAAACAGTTCAGTTAAATATTCTGACTTAACACATTCATTGGGCAAATTTAAATGTTTGAAAATATTGATCAAAGCTATTTATTAACTTTAAGATTATATCTCTCTTTTTTAACGCCTTTTGAATGACTTTCACGGAGTCTAACTCAAAAGAATATTACCTGTAGAATCACTTCTTTAGTTAATATTAAACAAAGTGATTTAAATTGTTATGCTAATTTATACATCATAATTTAAGCTGAACAGATTTGTAATACTTTTTTATATAAAAGTAGTAAAGTACTTAAATTCCAAATTTCAAAAATGAAAATAGATAAAATATGTTTTAAGCTAATCTCACGTTATACATGCTAATTTAAGCTATAACGCATTTAAACAAACCAATTTAATATTCCTTAATTAAGTTAATTAATACATGTTTAAAGTTATCTCATCACGAGATAGCAATGCGTGGAGGTGAAATTTTGGCACAAAAGCGGCAGAAAAGGTTTAATGTAAGCCCAGCACAGGTTGAAAAATCAATAAAGGGGACTCATTTTCCTGCACAAAAACAAGATTTAATTCAAAGAGCAAGGGAAAATCATGCTAATCAGGATGTTTTGAAAGTTTTAGAAAATATGCCTGATAAACAATTCAATTCCCCTGTAGATATAAGCAAAGCAATGGGAAAAATGTAAATGATATAAATTAAAATTGTTAAGTAAGGACATCAGATTAAACTGGTGTC
Organism: Methanobacterium veterum; assembly: GCF_000745485.1. Taxonomy (NCBI): domain Archaea; kingdom Methanobacteriati; phylum Methanobacteriota; class Methanobacteria; order Methanobacteriales; family Methanobacteriaceae; genus Methanobacterium; species Methanobacterium veterum. The sequence continues at coordinate 157,473 of NZ_JQJK01000014.1, read as the reverse complement.
CCATCTTACAATGAATATAACCATTTAAATCAAAGCCACCACTTAACTTTAATTGTATTGTGTGCCCTAATGTACTTTGATAACTAATTTCATTTCAAGCTAATTAGATTTTATAGGTTACACAAACATTATTTTAAATTATTTTAGTAATACAAAAATACTTTTTTTAACATACTTTGCAAGTGTATAACGAATCTTAACAAAGTTTTAGATAATAAAAGTTTTTAATAAAACTATTGAATTTTTCCAGTATATAAACAAAATATTAAAGCACATGAAAACAGATTAATTAAACAGGTGATTGTTTGAGAGGATTACTTGTTGGAAGAATGCAGCCAGTTCATAATGGACATCTTCAAGTTATAAAAAGCATTCTCAAAGAAGTTGATGAAGTCATAATAGGTATTGGAAGTGCTCAGCTGAGCCATACCCTAAAGGATCCATTTACTGCAGGTGAAAGGGTAATGATGCTTACAAAGGCACTTAGTGAAAACGGAATTCATGCATCAAAATATTATATTATACCCATACAGGATGTAGCTTGCAATTCTACCTGGGTGGCCCATGTTAAAATGTTAACACCTCCCTTCAAATACATATATTCAGGTAATCCACTGGTTCAAAGACTTTTTATTGAAGCCGGGAACAAGGTCACAGAACCGCCACTGTTTAATCGTGAAACTTATTCTGGAACAGAAGTTAGAAGAAGGATACTTCTAGATGAAGATTGGGAATCACTTGTTCCCAAATCAGTTGTAAATGTTATTGGAGAAATTGATGGAATTTCAAGAATGAAACATCTATCTAAAAAAGAAGCTTCAGAATTAATACAAAAAATTTAAGAATTTATGGTGATCACATGGCTCTAAATGTAAGGGTTATCAAAAAAGATGAAGAATTAGTTACAATTCCTGATCTTATAAATCAGGTTAAAAAGAATCCTAAAATTGATGAATGTGGGGCAGTATTTTCCTTTGAAGGCATAGTAAGGGGCAAAGAAAATGAAACTAAAGTTAAAAAGTTGAATTTAAGTACCCCCGATATTCAAAAAACCGAAAAGGAACTTAAAGAAATCATAGAATACGTTAAAAATAAACATGGAGTAACCGAAATAGCCGCAGTACATTATGTTGGAGAATTTTACACTGGAGACTCCCTTTTACTTGTAGTTGTAGCTGGAGCACACAGAGGCGAAACAGTAGATGCTCTTAAAGAATCAATAGAACGTATAAAACATGATCTTGAATTTAAAAAAGAAGAATTTACTGATGAAGGAAAAAACATCATTATGTCTGGAGGATAAGCTCAACAGTTTATCATTAGCCCATTACAGAAATAACTGATTTAAACGCACGGATTAATTATAAAGGAGAAATTAAATTTGAAAAATATAAGGGATAGTGTCCATGGAAACCTTTATCTTGACGAATTCGAGATTAAACTGGTAGATACTCCTCAAATTCAGCGTTTAAGACGGATTAAACAGTTAGGATTTACTTACCTTGTTTATCCAGGTGCAAACCACTCTCGTTTTGAACATTCCATCGGGACAATGCACGTTGCATCTAAAATTGCAGACAGCGTTGGGCTAGATGAACATACCAAAAAAATGATCCGATCTTGTGCACTTCTACATGATATAGGACACGGCCCATTTTCACATGTATCAGAAGGTGTTCTCGATACTCCCCATGAATACCAAACATCTAAAGTTATTAAAGAATCAGAAATTTCAGATATTCTGTCTGAAATGTTCGATCCCAAAGAAATAATCGATATAATACATGGAAAAGGACCTCTGGGACATATAATAAGCAGTGAGCTGGATGCAGATAGAATGGACTATCTTGTAAGAGATTCTTACTATACTGGCGTTGCTTATGGGATGATCGACGTTGAAAGACTCGTATCTTCAATGAAACTCGAAGATAGCCTAGTTATTGGAATAAAAGGCATTCAAGCCGCTGAATCCGCTCTCATTGCAAGATACTTAATGTACCCCAGTGTCTATCAGCACCACACCACAAGAATAATAAATTCAATGTTTCGAAGATGCATGAAATGGATGTTTGAAGCAGATCTAGTTAATTCAAATACCATTTACAAATATGATGATGCAGACATTACTACAATTGCAAGATCTCATGATGGTCAAATTAAAGACATAATTAACAGGTTAGATAATCGAAATTTGTTTAAAAGAGTATTTACCATAAAACTCAGTGATTTAGAAGAACCAAAGGATGTTTTCAAGATCAAAGATAAGAAGCTCAAAAAAATTGAACTTGAAATCGCTGCAGATTTAGGTTCACATCCGGAGTATACAATAATCGATATCCCAGAATACCCCTTCTTTAATGAAATGAGAACCCAGGTATCTGTTGGGAATGAATGCGTAAAATTAAATGAAATATCAAATTTAGTGAGCGCCCTCAAAAATATGAGATTTAATTACGCAGATATCTGCATATATGTTCCAGATGAATATGCAGAAAAAGCTTCAAAATTCCCATTCGAGGATTATTTAGAGCTTACAATGCAAAAAAATATTAAAGATTGGCTATAAATTAATTGCAAGAAATAAAATAACTTATTATACTTATACTGTCCAAATCAAATATTTAGCTGTTTAAAATTAGCTAATTAAAAAATTTGATTATAAATTATATATAAAATATAAATATGTGATAATTATGATTGTAGTTGCTATTACAGGTGCAAGTGGTGTGATTTACGGAGTAAGGCTTCTTGAGGTATTAAAGGAACTAAATATAGATACTGCTCTTGTAATAACCGATCCTGCCAAAATAATCCTTAAATATGAACTTAATATGGAAGAAGAAAAATTAAAAGAATTAACAGGCATAATTTATGATCCGAAGGATCTTACAGCTTCTATTAACAGCGGGTCGTTTAGATTCAATTCCATGGTCATAGCCCCATGTACAATGAAGACAATTTCTGCAATAGCAAATGGATATGCAAATAATGCCATAACAAGATCTGCAGATGTGGTACTTAAAGAAAGAAGAAAATTAGTAATTGTACCTCGTGAAACACCCCTTAGATCAGTTCACCTCGAAAATATGCTTAAAATAAGCAGGGAAGGAGGCATAATTCTCCCAGCTATGCCTGGTTTTTATCATAATCCAGAAAATATTGATGATCTATGTAATTTTGTTGTTGGAAAAATCTTAGATGTCCTGGAAATTGATAATCACCTGTTTAAACGATGGCATAATGACAACCCCTAACTAATAAAATCTAATAATGATTCATATGATTTCGGATGATGAATTTATAACTCACAAAGATGTACCTGGACCAACCAAAGAAGAAATAAGATGCCTTGTTATGTGCAAATCAAGGGTATCGCCAGATGATATTGTAGTTGATATAGGCTGTGGAACAGGAGGGTTAACTTTAGAATTTGCTAAAAGGTCACGTCTTGTTTATGCAGTGGATAAAAATTTAGATGCACTAAATACAACAGAAAAAAACCTTAAAAAACATAACCTGGATAAAAAAGTACATTTTATCCATAGTGATGCCCTTGAAGCCTTGAAAGACATTGAAACCTTTGATATTTTGATGATTGGGGGAAGTGGTGGAGATTTGCCTCTTTTAATAGAAGAAGGCTACCAGAAACTCACACAAAACGGGAAAATAGTGGTTACTTCAATTTTACTTGAAACCCCTGTTGAAGCGGTTGAAACTATGAAGAAATTCCAGATGGATATTGATATAGTTGATGTATCCATTTCAAAGGGACGTATCATGAAAAGAGGAACTATGATGCTTGCAAGGAACCCTATAACTATTGTTACTGGCAAAAAAAATTGAAGGGGATAACTATGGAAATACGGAAGTATATGAATAACTGGAGAGTCCGTTTAGGTATAGCATTAATTATACTAGCTGCAATTCTTTATATTACTAATTTCTTACTTTTTAGAGATTTACACGACACTTTGTTCTATCTAGATATAGATTTAGCGTTTATTCCTATAGAAGCCCTTATTATCGTTCTTGTTTTAGAATGGATAATAGGTGAAAGGGAAAAAAGAAATCTACTTCAAAAAATGAACATGGTCATAGGGTCCTTTTTCAGTGAAGTTGGAACTGAGTTACTGGCAGGAATTTCAGAATTTGACTCTAAAACTGAAAAGATAAGGAAAAAGTTGATTATGACTGATGAATGGACTAAAAAAGATTTTTTAGAGGCAAGCAACCGAATCAAAAATTACAATTTCCATGTGTATATTGGAGAGAACAACCCTGATTCAATACATTACCTTCATGAATTAAAAGTATTCCTTGTTAAAAACAGGGAGTTTATGCTGCGCCTTTTGGCAAACCCTAACTTACTGGAACATGACTCATTTACAGACCTGTTATGGGCAGTGTTTCATTTAACTGAAGAACTTGAAAATAGAACTGATTTAACAAATCTCCCTAAAGCAGATTATCAACATCTTGCAGGAGATACAGAAAGAGCATACAGCTTACTGGTTTATGAATGGCTGCAGTACATGGAACATCTCATGGAAAACTATCCTTATCTTTTCTCGCTTGCTATAAGGACTAATCCATTTAATCCAGATGCCAGTGTAGAAATTCAAGACCCTCCAAAGGGAATGGTTTAATATAAAGCCATAGCAGACAATAGTTAGCTTACGAAAACCTTAATAGTGTATAAAACCAATCTTAACTATCTGACCATACATAACTTTAAATTAGAAATGTTCATGTTAGATGTAAAAAAACTGGAAAATTTTACACACATGAACTATTACAAATTATGGTATGATCACGTCGCAATCAATTTAATAGAGGAAATCAAATGGAAAGACTTAACCTCAAACAGTACAGGGAAATGGTCAGTTTTATACTGGATTATAAAAAGACACATGGAAAAATGCCAGAGCATGTAATGGTTAAAGGATATAAAATCTCCAAGAAAGAGTATATAAACATGATAGAACGTGTTAATAAATTTATACTTGAGATGGGGAGAAATCCGCGAACGGTTGATATTGAACCATCACCAAAAGAGTACCTGGCTGATTATCCAGAAGATGACTTAGATGATAATATTGACCTTTAAAACTATTCTATTTTAATAACTAATTTTATTTTGCATTAAATGAATAGTAACCCACATTTTTATAAGTAAAAATAACTAATTTTAGTTTACATTAATGAATATTAACCCACTAATAGTAAAAATGACTAATTTTAGTTTATTAATGAATATTAACCTTTAAAAATAACTGATTTAATTATACAGCAATTAACTCAATTTTAAAAAGTAAAATAAATTAAAAATAAAAAAAATAAGCTAGTTAAATAACATTATGCTTTTGCAAGAGCATTAATTCATCTCTATTTAACTTTTTACCGCTTTTGAACTTTTCATATATTTCTTCAGCATGTGCTTTTTCTTTAATATTTTCTTTTGCGGTAGCTTCACTTTCTCTATTTCGCTTTTTAGACCTGACTTTATCAAGTTTTTTATTTATCTTGCGAATGTGTCCTAGAACTTCCCTTACTTCCTCATGTTTTTTGGAAGCGGTATTTTTGGTTTCAATAAACGTGTTATGGGCTTCATCTGCTTTTTTCCTTATCCCGTCTATTCTCTGGAAATATTCGAGCATCTGTTCGTGGGTAGACTGAGCCTCATCTGAAAGTTCAACAACTTTAGCATGGTATGTTTCGGACTGTTCTTTAAGTTCCACTGCTTCACTATGGATCTTCTCGTCTTCCTGCATAGTTTGAAGTTTCTTTTGCAGTTCTGTGACCTTTTTAACCAGTTCGTTCTCTTTCTTAATATCAAGAACTTTTGTTTCTATGGTCTTATCAAGACGTTTAATTTCCTTTTCAATGTTTACTATATCTCGTTTTCCAGACGCCCATTCCATGCTCTTGAGTTTATCATTAGTCTGGTCTCTCAGAGTTTTATATTTTTTAACTTCTACGTTAGTTTTATCACGTTTATCTCTAAACTCAATTGCTTTGTTGAGATTTTCTTTAATACTTGCGTTTAAATCATCCCTTACCTGCCTTTGAGATCGGGCTTCACTGTTTAACTCATCACGTTCTTTAGTGAGTCCATTTAATTTCTTTTCATACTCTCTCTTTTCAGCAAGTAATTTATCAAAGCTTTCTTCTTTAACTGGAGTTTCTGGAACTTCCACTTTATCTTTATTATCCATATTATCTTCAAATAGAGGTAATAATTCTTTCAAATCTTTTTTCTCAATTACAACATCTGCAATTTCCCTTAAAACAGGTTTTGCATTAAAAGCTATTCCTAGCTTGACCATTTCAAGCATGGAAACATCATTTGCACCATCGCCAACCGCTGCGCATTCATCTGCAGATATATCTTCTTTTTTCATCAAATCAGTTAACACGTCTGCTTTAGAACCATTTACAAGAGGTCCGCTTACTTCACCAGTTAAGACACCGTCTTCTTCATGTAAAGTGTTCGAAACTGCGTAATCAAGATTCAATTCTTCTTTCATACGGTTTGCGATGACTTCAAAACTACCGGTTATAGTTGCAATTTTGTATCCTCTTTCTTTAAGCACTTCAATAGTTTCTTTGGCTCCTTCCATTAGAGGAATGTCATAGATTGCCTTTTTAATATCATCAACTGAAGCGCCTTTAAGTAAAGCAACTCTCTCTTTGATTGATGTTTCGAAATCCAGTTCTCCTTCCATGGCTTTTTTTGTTATTTCTGATATTTTGTCTTCAATTCCCATTAATTTGCCAATTTCGTCTATGGCTTCACTGTCTATAAGGACATTATCAAGATCAAAGGCTATTAGTTTAATCAAAAGATCACCGATATATAATCAAATTTTAAGGATTTAAATTAAATCCAGTTCACCCAGTCTTTCCTTCGTTTTTTCAACGCCGAGCTGAGCATCGTCTATGGTTTTTGCACCAGTACATACTACTTTTCCAGAACCGAACAATAATAATACAACTTTAGGGTCTTCAAGTCTGTAAACTAAACCTGGAAATTGTTCTGGTTCGTATTCTGTATTTTCTAAATCTAATGCTACTGCTTCAAGGTTTAATGTTTTTCCTAAATTTGCAGAAGCAACTATGTTCTGTACTTTAATATTAAATTCTTCTGGTATTTCTGAATCAAGTTTCCTCATTTTGTCTACAGTAATATGTATAGCTTTTACTGAATCATCTATAGATTTCGCGCCAGTACATACTAATTTTCCTGATCCAAATATAAGAGCTGCTGTTTTAGGCTCTTTAAGCTTGTAAACAAGTCCTGGGAACTGTTCCAGGTTATATTCGACACCTTCTAGCGCCGGAGCTACCTTAGGCAGTTCAATTGATTTTCCAAGAGTTGCAGAAGCTACAATATTTTCAACTTTAATTGGTACATCTGTCAAGCACATTCCTCCAGGTTTTAATTCATTATCATTGATTTATATTTTTTATAAATCTACATTAAAATTTGTCTTTGTATCTTAGGTAATAATTATCTAGAAATCATCGAGATAAAAGTACAATACTGATTTAATTTGAAATAAATATCATCTAAAAATGCAGTTTACTTTAAAATTGATCACACTTGTTTTTAAATTTAATGCGTCATAGTTCAATAAGATATTGATACTGATACTTCCAAATATTACACTAGATTTATTAACTATATTTATAATAGATAAATCTATTTATATATGTTTCTTAACATCCCATTAAAATATATCTATAGGCAAGACCATGATAAGCCCAAAAGTGTACCAACAACAAATTCAAGATCTCGGAATTGAAGGCATGGTTGTATCTCCCAGAAATATAGAAGAAGCATTGATTCTTTTAGATGCACTTGAAGAAATAGAAAAAATTTTAGAACGGATAAGACACAACATCCGTATAGATGTAAGAGCCATTAGAGTAGATTATATAGAAAAAATAAAAGGTATAAAAGATTCTTCAAAAGTAATGGGCATTTACAGTAAACAACGCCCCATGAAAGACAAAATCAATGACAAAAGAAAATTAATAGACGAACGCGACTTGAAAATCGCGCCCTACGAATCTATTGAATATACTGTGGATGAATACCTGAGACAGATTAAAAGTATAAAAAATTATCTTAAAAATTATTCCAGAGAACATTCCCATGGGTAAATAATTAGAAAATTAATTTATTTTTATTAAACCTTCAATTTGAGTTAATTCTTAATTCACCCAATTCTAGTTTTATTAGTCCAAGCATTGTCCCCTACAACTTATTTTTACACTTAACCAAAATTTCAATTGGTTATAGAAAAGACGATATTATTGAAAATCAATATATTACTATTGTATGCAATCACCTAAAGGAGGCACTTAAATCAAATCAAAAAATGATTTAAAAATTTCATTTAATGCACTTAAGGTGCTTCAAAAAAGGTATTTAATTAAAGATGAAGATGGAAATATTATTGAAACTCCAGAAAAAATGTTTAAAAGAGTTTCAAAAGCAGTAGCAAGTGCAGATAATTTATATAATGATACTGATACTTCTAAAACAGAAAAAGAATTTTACCGTGCCATGTCCCGGCTTGAGTTTCTTCCAAATTCACCAACTTTGATGAATGCAGGTACACCCATTAACCAGCTTTCTGCATGTTTTGTCATATACATAGAAGATTCTATAAACGGCATCTTCAATGCATTAAAAAATATGGCACTCATTCACAAGTCAGGGGGTGGAGTTGGATTTTCATTTTCTAAGATAAGGCCTAAAGGTGATGTTGTAAAATCAACAAAAGGAGTTGCATCCGGACCAACATCCTTCATGAAAATATTTGATGTCGCCACAGAAGTTATAAAACAGGGCGGAAGGAGAAGAGGGGCAAATATGGGAATACTGGATATCAGACATCCAGATATAATTGAATTTATTAAATCAAAGGAACATAAAGGTGTTCTAACTAATTTTAACATTTCTGCAGCTGTTGATGATGAATTCATGAATGCCGCTGCAAATAGTGAGGAATATGATCTTATAAATCCAAGAAATGGAAAACATGTTAAAAAGCTGAATGCGGGAAAAGTGTTTGACACCATAGTAAATACAGCATGGAAATGCGGAGATCCCGGAATTATATTTATTGATGAAATAAACAGGAAAAATACAATCCCTAATGCAGGTATAATAGAAGCTAGCAACCCCTGCGCCGAGCAACCGCTTCTAAATTACGAATCATGTAATTTAGGCTCCATAAACCTGACAAAAATGGTTAAATCGGGCGAAATTGATTTTAATAAGTTAAAAAATATAGTTGAAACTGCTGTACACTTCTTAGATAATGTAATTGATGTAAATAATTTCCCAATTTCAAAAGTAGAAACTGAAACCCTTAAAAATAGAAAAATTGGTTTGGGAATTATGGGATTTGCAGAAATGCTTATAATGCTTGAAATTCCCTATGATTCACAGGATGCACTCGATACAGCTGAAGAAATAATGAAATTTATTACATACCATGCCAAAAAGGCTTCAGCCAAATTAGGGAAATTAAGAGGTTCTTTTCCTAATTTTAAAGGGAGTATATATGATAAAAAAGGTTTTCAAGCTATGAGAAATGCAACAGTGACTACTATTGCACCTACAGGCACCATAAGCATAATTGCAGATACAACCAGCGGAATCGAGCCGCTGTTTGCTGTTTCATTTATTCGTGACGTAATGGAAGGAGAAAAGCTGCTGGAGGTCAATAAACTCTTTGAAAGTACCGCAAAGAAAGAGGGATTTTACAGCAAGGAATTAATGAGTGAAATTGCTAAAAAAGGGTCCATACAAAATATAGATGAAATTAGCGAAAGTATTAAAAGAGTATTCCAAACCGCACATGAAATAGGCCCCAAGTGGCATGTGAAAATGCAGGCAGCATTTCAAAAACACGTGGATAATGCAGTTTCAAAAACCGTGAATTTACCGAATAATGCTTCTCCAGAAGACGTAAAAGAAATTATGTTAATGGCCTACAAACTTAAGTGCAAGGGAATTACAGTGTATCGATATGGAAGTAAAAAACAGGTTTTATATTTAAATTCATACCAAGGTAACAACAAGAAGTATCTAAATGTTGATTCAGAATATTCCGGAGGATGCCCTTCCTCAAGCTGTCCACTTTAAGTGGACATATAATAAGAATAAGACACATCATATAAAATAATAGAATAAAGCCCATATTAATCAGGTGTTATAAATTTAGAGAGTAAATTAAAAATTATATTGATGGTGGTTTAATGATAGAAGTTGAAGCTAAAGCTCATGTTAACGATTTTAACAGCATTCTGGAAAAGTTAAAAGAAATTGGTGCTGAAAAAGTAATGGTAGAACACCAGAAAGATACCTATTTTAACAACCCTGAGTACAGGGATTTTGAAAAAAGTGATGAAGCACTGCGAATAAGGAATACTACTATAAATAACGAAAAATCTGAGATAATCCTTACATACAAAGGCCCTAAACTGGATGATGTAAGTAAAACACGTAAAGAAATAGAAGTTAACGTAGAAGACTCCAAAAATGCTGGTTTAATCTTAGAAAATCTTGGATTTAAACCTGCTGCAGATGTAGAAAAAGAAAGAACCACCTATTCCTTTCAGGAGTTCACCATATCACTTGATAAAGTTCACAAAGTTGGAAAATTTGTTGAAATAGAAAAAGGAATGGTTGAAGGGGAAGATTTTAAAGAAGCAATTGATAAAATATTTCAAATATATAAAAAACTCGGAATTGAAGACGGGTTTGAGAGAAGATCATATTTGGAACTTATGGGAGTTTATAAAGATTGAAAACTCCTAAAATTGTTTTTATAGATTTATTTTGCATTAACTGCATACATCTTAAAATTAATTTAAATCCCAAAATATCAACACCAAGATAAATATTAAACTGAATAATTACACGTAATTTCCAAAATTTATTCTTTTTTTGTCAATTTAATTTCATTTAAGGTTGCCATTTGGATAATAATACATTAAAAATAGATAAATAATCACAAAAAATGCAAATACTATATTTTATATAAATTAAAAACAAAAAGTACATAGCTTAAAAAGGTAAAATTGATAAAAAAACTAAACTTAATATACAATTATTATTCTACTTAGATCAATTTAGATATCAATATAGTTTCATAACTTGAATAGTAATGTAAAAAATCGTTAAACCATACAGATATTAAAATAAAGCACGATTTAAGGTATGCATTGCATTTAAGGTATTATAACTAATACAAAGCGCATAAACGGAAAATAAACTAAGGTGGGGAACGTTTTGAAATATTTTGTCAGTCCTTATAACGACTCGGTAGATTTGAAATTTCCAAAAGATATCACAATATATGATACGACAATGAGAGATGGGGAACAAACCCCCGGAGTATGTTTAAGACCTTCTGAAAAGTTACAAATTGCAAGAAAACTTGATGAACTTGGAATACATCAAATAGAAGCTGGATTTCCAATAGTTTCCGAAGAAGAACAACGTGCTGTTAAAGGAATCGTAGATGAAGATTTAGATGCACAGATAATCTGTTTATCAAGGACCAAAAAAGAAGATATTGATGTGGCACTGGACTGCGACGTTGACGGTATAATCACATTCATGGCAACTTCAGACCTACATTTAAAACACAAATTTAACATGACCAGAGAAGAGGTCTTAAATATGTGTATGGGGGCTGTTGAATATGCAAAGGACCACGGCGTTTTTGTAGCATTTTCAGCCGAAGATGCCACCAGAACTGATTTAAACGTTTTAAAAGATACCTACAAAAGAGCCGAAGAATATGGTGTTGATAGAATACACATAGCTGATACAGTAGGTGCATTAAGCCCTCAAGGTGCAGAATATCTCGTAAAAGAAATAAGAAAAGATATCAAGACCGGAATAGCAATGCACTGCCACAATGACTTCGGACTTGCCGTTGCAAACACCATTTCAGGGTTCCTTGGTGGTGCAAATGCTGCATCAACTACTGTAAATGGAATAGGTGAGAGGGCAGGAAACACATCACTTGAAGAGCTGGTAATGAGTTTAAGAATTATTTACGGCCTTGATTTAGGATTCAATATTAAACATTTCTATGAACTTTCAAGACTGGTTGAAAAACTTACAGGTGTTTCAGTACCTGATAACAAAGCAATAGTAGGAAGAAACGTGTTCAGACATGAGTCAGGAATTCATGTAGATGCAGTTATCGAAGAACCACTTACATATGAGCCCTTTTTACCAGAACTAATTGGTCACCACAGAAAAATAGTCCTTGGAAAACATTCAGGCTGTAGGGCAGTTAAAGCGAAGCTTGACGCATGTGGAATCGAAGTAACCAATGACGAACTATGTAAAATCGTTGACCAGGTTAAAAAAAGTAGAGAAAAAGGCAAATACATAAATGACGAACTTTTCAATGAGATAGTCCGGTCTGTACGCAGTATGGCAGACCTGTAATTTACTATTTTAAACACCTTTAAACATTTATATCCCAGGTTTGATCTTATGAATATCACAGAAAAAATACTTTCACGAGCATCAGGGAAAAAAGAAGTACATCCCGGAGAAATTATCGAAGCTGACATCGATTTAGCAATGTCACACGACGGAACATCGCCGCCCACCATAAAAACATTTCACAATGTTGCCCAAAAGGTTTGGGACCCTGAAAAGATTGTCATTGTTTTTGATCACAATATTCCTGCAAACAACATCGGCTCTGCCGAATTTCAAAAGGTAGCAAAGAAATTTGCAAAGGAACAGGGAATAACAAACTTATACACCCACGGAGAAGGCATATGCCACCAGGTACTGCCTGAACGAGGTTATGTCAAGCCAGGTAAAGTCATAGTCGGTGCAGATTCACATACATGTACTTATGGAGCTTTTGGAGCTTTCGCAACAGGTATGGGTGCAACAGACCTTGCAATGGTATATGCAACTGGTAAAACCTGGTTTATGGTACCTGAAGCGTTTAAAGTGACTGTTAACGGTGCATTAGGGAAATTTGTATCTGCAAAAGATGTTGTGCTCAACGTGGCTAATGAAATCGGGTCATCTGGCGCGACCTACAAATCACTGGAATTCCACGGGGAAACAATTGATTCAATGCACCCTGCAGGAAGAATGACAATCTGCAACATGGCAATCGAAATGGGGGCCAAAAACGGAATCATGGAACCAAATAAAAAGACCCTTGAATACCTGAAAAATATAGGGGTCACTGATTTTGAAGTTGTCCGGTCAGATAAAGATGCCGTCTACGAAAAAGAATACTCTTTTGATGTAGATGACCTTGAACCTCAAATTTCATGTCCTCACGACGTGGATAATGTTAAAGGTATTTCCAATGTAAAAGGTGTATCTATAGACCAGGCGCTCATTGGGTCATGTACCAACGGACGGCTTGAAGATCTGAGGGAAGCAGCAGAAGTTCTAAATGGCAGAAAAGTACATGGAGATGTAAGGCTGCTTGTAATACCTGCCTCCGCCAATATATATAAACAGGCCTTAAAAGAAGGGCTTATTGAAACATTTATAGATGCAGGGGCCATAGTATGCAACCCTGGATGCGGACCATGCTTAGGCGCCCACATGGGAGTTATAGGTTCTGATGAAGTATGTGTTTCCACCACAAACAGGAATTTTATGGGTAGAATGGGAGACCCCGAATCGTACCTGTACCTTGCAAATCCAGCAGTTGTAGCCTATTCCGCAGTTTTAGGAGAAATATCAAATCCTCAAGATTTATAAACACTGTCGGACATGGCATGTACTATTAACAACCGTTGCAAATTCAGGTTACACCTTCAATCAACATTTTTTAGGAAGAATATAGATTTTAGGTTGAAAAAATTCATAAAATCTGTCAGGAACAAGATTAAATAATAACCATAACGAACCTTTGAAACCCCTCAAGTTCATTAAATACTAAAAAAACACTCAAGGGAAAAATATGAACATGAATGTAATGGACCGAATAAAAGAAGTGGAAAATGACATAGGAAACCTTTCAAGCGCTCAAAAAATACTCCTTGCAACTGATGGATCAGTTACAACAATACTGGACGTATTAAAAGGACATATAAATGTTGAAACACTTGTTCAGGAATTCAGGGAAGCTGATGATGCTCAAGCCCAAGATCTAGGCATCAACAAAGGGGACACCATCAATTACAGAACAGTAGTTATGAGCCACAAGCCGGAAGAGCCACTCATACATGCTATATCACTGACTCCAGTTGATAAACTTACCAACAACTTCAAAGAAGACCTTCTAAAGGCAGATATTCCTATTGGGCGCATACTCAGGAAATATAACATTGAATCAAGAAGGGAAGTAACCCATATAGGCTCTGAAGAACCAGATGAAGAGCTTAGATCAATATTCCATACAGATTCAACCATGCTTACAAGGGTTTACAACATAATCTATAAAGATGAAATCTTAATCCAGATAAAGGAAACATTCCCTTACAGTTTATTCCGGGAATAAACACTAAAAGATTAAATCTTAATCCAGATAAAGGAAACCTCCCCATACAGCTTATTTAGGGAATAAATTAGAAATTCAAGTTTATTACCCAAAATAAGTTAATATTATCTTTTTATATTTTAAATGAATTATTATATTCTGTTTAGACTTAACTTAATATATCACAGATTGCATTTCTAAATAACCTAAGATTGCTTTAAATTAGCATCAAAGAAGTCCAAAATCTTTTTTATGTTCTCTGTAGTGAAGAACTGTTCATCCCCATGTCCAGCACCTTGAATAATTTCAAGATATACTTTTTTATCTCCAATTACGATTTTTAGTTTACCTGCAAAGTCTACAGATTGCTGGTAAGGAATCACCCTATCAGAAGTTCCATGCTGTATAAAAAAAGCTGGATCATCGATTGAGATGTATGTCTCAGGATTAGCTTTAGCCACCTGGCCAGGAATTGTGGAAATATCCTGCCCCATGAGTTTTGATTCCAGAGAACTGCTTATGTTACATGTTTCTCCATTAATTCCGCTTTCAACGAACTGCTGGTCTATGGTACCAAAATTAATAGGCCCATATAAGTCAACGACTGCTTGAACTCTATCAGAAACATTGGAATTTCCCAGGCTAGAATTTTGAAGCTCTGTTACGCCTCCGGAGGTACCTACCAGTGCAGCCAAATAACCCCCTGCTGAATTTCCAATAACACCAATTTCACGGGGTTCCATATTATACCATTTTGCATTAGCCCTTAAATAACGAATAGCTGCTTTAACATCATTAATTTGGGCTGGAAATTTCGCCTCACTACTTAAGCGGTAGTTAATTGAGACAAACGCATAACCTCTGTCTAAGGCTGCTTGTTTAATTTTATTTAGTCCAGAACTGTTTTTATCTCCTTTATAAAAACTTCCACCATGGACCTTTATAAAAACTTCCACCATGGACCGCTATAATAACTGGATAAGGTCCTGTTGTATTTGGAAGATAAATATCCATTTTTTCAGCTGAAGATAAGTTGGCATAAGCGACATTGGTCAAGCTTTGGCCTGTAATGTTACTGGAGGTATTAACCTCAGTTTGAGAAGCATTTAAAAACCATGATGTGCCCCCAAATACAGTTAAAATCACCAAGATTAATATAACAACTATTTTCGAATTATTCCACATATTATATCCTCATACAACATAAATTTTATAATTTATTTAAAGATTTACCAGATTTATACCCAAATCTATATTAAAAGACCCTTAACATTTATTATAAGAAGTTTAGAAGAGATTTTTAGAGATCACTGCCGTTGCAGACATGAAAATCATATTCTTAATATTAACTTTGCAATTTGTACTAAAAACAATTTATGATAAATATCAAACAAAAATAATAATCTCTAAAATCAGTTTAGATAAATTTAATAAACGATTCACAGATAATTATTTAGAGAATAATCATTTTAAGCCAGACATTATTTTTTAAGATTACAGGTGATAGAGAATGGGACTTAAATTTAGAGACATTGTATCCTCTCATGAAATAAAATTAGATGAATTAAAGGGCAAAACAGTAGCATTAGATGCTGCAAATACTATTTATCAATTTTTATCAAGTATCAGGCAGATGGACGGCACTCCGCTCATGGACAGCCAGGGAAATGTCACTTCTCACCTGAGCGGTATCCTTTACAGGACCTCGTCCCTTGTTGAAAAGGGAATTAAACCTATTTATGTTTTTGACGGCAAAGCCCATGTCCTTAAAAAAGATACGCAGGACGGGAGGCGGCAGATAAGGGAAGAAGCGGAAGTTCAGTGGAAAAAAGCTGTTGATGAAGGCCGGATTGAAGATGCACGTAAGTTTGCAATGCGTTCATCCAGGATGACTCCTGATATCATTGAAGGGTCTAAAAAGCTCCTTGATTTAATGGGAATTCCCTATATTCAGGCAATATCAGAGGGTGAAGCCCAGGCTTCTTACATGGTTGAAAGAGGAGATGCATGGTGTGTTGCGTCACAGGATTACGACTGTCTGCTTTTTGGAGCCCCCCGAATGCTTAAAAATATAGCTGCCAGAGGTTCTAAATCAAGGCTAGAAATGATTAACCTTAATGAAATCCTGGAAATGAACGGTTTGACCCGTGAACAGCTTGTTGACGTTGCAGTGCTTGTAGGTACCGACTTCAACGAAGGAATAAAAGGAGTTGGGGCTAAAAAAGGCCGTAATTTGATTAAAAAACACGGCGATGTTTTCAAGGCATTGAAACACCTGAAAGCAGAAATGGATGTTGACCCCCAGGAGATCAGGGATATCTTCTTAAACCATGATTGTATCGAGGATTACGATATTAAGTGGAATAAACCGGATAAAGAAGGGGCAATCAAGTTTCTATCTGACGAGCATGATTTTTCAGCGGACCGCGTTGTTAGTGCTCTAGACAAGTTGAAGAAGTTGAATCCCGCTCAAAAGAGTTTAGAGCAGTGGTTTGGTTAGATCTATACAGATAACATGAATAAACAATTTATACGCAAGTACCTTAAACCACGTCTTATAATGAGGCTTAGAA
Source organism: Methanobacterium veterum (assembly GCF_000745485.1). Lineage (NCBI taxonomy): Archaea > Methanobacteriati > Methanobacteriota > Methanobacteria > Methanobacteriales > Methanobacteriaceae > Methanobacterium > Methanobacterium veterum. The sequence goes on along the minus strand of NZ_JQJK01000014.1, from coordinate 140,396 downwards.
TTTACTCTGCTGTAATGATCATCATGATGGTTATTATAGCTTTTGAAGTGCTGCAGCATACAGTTACTATTTCACTGGCGGCATGTGGGATAATTATAGGCTTTGTAATAGGAACAATAGTCAGCCGCATGTATCACCTGAGCTGGGACGAAGAGACCAGCTATGTTATCGGCCGCATAGACAAAATAGGCGCGTTTATTCTCGTGTTTTATTTGATCTTCGTATTTACCCGGACCCATTTTTTAGGGTACTGGATACAGGGAGCTCCATTATTGGCCCTTATTCTCAGCATTACATCAGGGACTATGCTGGGTAGGGTGATGAGCACGAGAAAAGGCATAAATAAGATTTTAAAGGCATTAAAAATTTACGATGTCTTAAGTTGATCTTCCGTGAGGAGGCTTAAAAAGTGAAAGGCATGAAAATAACAATGAAATATTAAACAACTTATTGAATACATTCAATTATTGCATTATACGCTATCACTGCGGCATTATCTAAATCAAGTTGAATTAGGACCATACTCCTTTTTTCAATCCACATGTCCCATCTTGTTTCCCCCGTTTTGTATGCTTCGGTTAATTTTGAGTTTAGACTTTCATTGTGTCCTACTACAGAGAAATTTATGTCTTTAAACTGATCTTCCCTGTACCATATTGCAGAGGGTTTCATTTCTTTAGCTATCCTTTCATAATTTTTATGGTCTGATTGGCTGATATTTGCACAATGGGCAACTACATAAGAATCTGAAATATAATGGGATGCCACTCCAAAACAGTAACTCGCATAATTGTAGTTGCCCTCATGATATGCTTTTTTTCCTTTTTTTAACCATTTTATGGCTTTTTCATAGCTTTTAGGATATTTATGGCCTCCATTTCCACCGTCTTTAAATATTAAATCAGGAGCAGCAGCCCCCACTCGCATCTCACTTAAATTCAGGTTATACTGCACATTAAGGGGCATTGCATAGTAAATTTTTTCTGCAATGTTTTTATGTGTAATTACATGCCACGCAGACGCTGAAGGAGAAAATACTAAACTAACTACAAGTAAAACTATTAAAGTTTTTATCAGTCCCCTAATAACTTCAATCACTCCATAATAATTTAATCATGACCAAAAAATGTCACGAGCACCAGTTCTATAATATGAATGTATAAGTTATTAAATATTAGTATTAATTTCTTACTAACAAAAAGTAGTAGTATCCCTCATTAATTCAAACAATATTTTCCAACAATTTTCAAACTTAAAAGAGATCCTATCCAATTTTAAATAATTGAGGTGATCAATCTGAAATAAATTTAATTTCATTCGGTGAATAATCAAAATAAAAATACAATTGTTGAAACTGTGGCTTTACTTTTCAAAATAAAAAAAAATTAAGTTGTATTTTTAATCCATTGGTGATAAACTACATGCCTGGACTAAAGATTAAAATGTAGATATAACATCTCCCAGTAGTTTTATGGATTTTTCCTTATCAGGGCCAATTGGTGAACCTGCAACAAACTGAGTTACACCCATTTCCCCAAGGGCTTCAATTTTTGGTATGAAATCATCAGGTGCCCCACAAACAGAGAATGCGTCCATTAATTTATTATCTACAGCACCGATTGCCCCTCCAAAGTCTCCTTTACCAAGAAGTTCTGCTATTTTTCCAGCTACAGCATCATCTATGCCGTGTCTTTTTAAAACAGGTGCTGGCGAGCCCCTTGCAATAAATGCCACTACTATTTTAGCTGCACCAACAGCTTTACCTGCATCATCGTCAATGGAACAGCAGGTGTATGCTGCAACATCTACATCCTTTATACTTTTACCGCCTGCTTCTGCCCCTTCTTTTATAAGTGGAATTGCAGCTTCGAAATCTTTAGGATTTGACGCGTTAATTAAGACACCTTCGGAAATTTCCCCAGCGGTTTTAAGCATCATAGGCCCTTGAGCCCCCATATAAATTGGGACTTTTTCCTGGACTGCTTTAACACCTTTAAGGAATGCACCGCTTTCAGTTTTTTCTTTGCTGAGCAGTGTTTCCATGGTGGCGATGGATTCTTTTAGTGTGCTTACTGGTTTTGTCCATTCGATGCCTAACGCGTCAAAAGATGCTTTATCCCCAGGCCCAATACCTAAAGTCACCCTCCCGTTTGACAGTTCATCTATAGTTGCAATTGCTGAAGCAGTTATGGCCGGATTTCTGACGTAGGGATTGGTTACCCCCGGACCAATTTTTATGGTTTCAGTCCCTTCAGCCACCAGCCCTAATGTTACGTAGACATTTTTATTGTCGTAATGGTCTGTAACCCACGCATATTCAAATCCAACATCTTCTGCCAGTTTTACCAGCTTAACAATTTTATTTACTGGCTCGTTTGGAAGAAATTCTATACCAAATTTCATATCATTTACCTCCTTTAAAACTCACGGTCATTTTTTATTAAAACCAATGGTAACTTTTTTATAAAACCACTGGTCATTATTTATTATAACTGGCGGTCATTATTTATAAATGTTTTGTTTTTTCTGTAAAGGGACTATAATTAAAATTGATGGATTAAAACAAGTATAAACAATGCCTAATTATATTTTTAAATTTTAATATATGATAAAAATAAATTAAATAGATTTAAATTCATAAAAATAATAAAATCGAATATTTATGCAAGTATCTATCTACTATTAAACATGAAAATTAACCACAACAAAATTGCCTTAATTTTAACTGTAATTGGGGCTGCCCTCTTTGTAATTAATGGCATAGATGTATTTTTAGGGTATAAAATAACACATGGAAAAGGGTTTCAAGTTTTAGGATTAATTTTAATTGCCGTTGGGCTTTTAGTTTGGAGGGTTAAAATTCAATAGAAACTCAAACTATAGTTTTAGGGATGGATACTATCTTTAAAAAGTTTTAAAATTTTTAAATTTACTCTTTAAATACATTTTAAGGCTGTAAACCTTGAATAAATGGTTAATATAAATATCTAAGAAAAAATATCAATGTTTATTTTTTATATCCAAATATAAGTTATTTAACTGGTTAAAATAGTGTTCAATGGAAAAATGCCTTATAAAAGATAAGGAAGGCCAAAACAGCAATGATAGGTGCTAAACAGATAGCCATTATTACTTTTCCATGAAAATTGGCCCTTTCATCATCGCGGGTAGTAAGATATATCCCACATGCAAATGCGAATATTCCCCCAAAAATAATTAGAGCATAACCCAAGAATATTTCTGAGCTATAATCTTTGAATTCATCATTATATGAAATTAAAGAATCACTGGTGCTTTGTAATAACTGCCCCCCACATTCACATTCCAAATCAAAGCTTTCTGGTGATTCTCCAGGTTGTAATTCGTAATAACCCCCACAAGTATCACATACTAAATAACTTAAGGCCATCCCTTCCGTTTTAGCCCTTAATCTTTGTGAAATTTCTTTATTGGATACCATTTTAGAACCCATATAACTATTTTGAAAAGATTTAATTCTTTAAATAATTTTTAAATCCTAAAGCAGGTTAGAATTAACGAGAAGTATGAACATTTGGCCGGACACTGGCAATATCTGAGGAAGAATTAATAGTAGTAGGGCCATTGAAATATGAATTATAAAGGATAAGTGCTTCAATGGCATAAACAATGCATATGAGTCCAATAACAAGGCCAATTACTATTATTATTTTCCCGTGTAATTTTGCCCTTTCATTATCTCTTGTAATAAGATAAAGCCCACCTATTAACCCAGGTATCCCGCCAAAAATTAATAAAACATAAGACACTGCTATTGCAGTTCCATAATCCTTGTATTCATCTTCATATGAAGTTAAAGAATTGCTGGTGCTTTGTATTAAATGTCCTCCACATTCACATTTAGTGTCAAAATCTTTTAGAGATTCTCCGGGCTGTAATTCATAATATCCTCCGCACTTGTTACAGACTAAATAACTATTTAATGACGATCCTTTCCTTTTATTCCTCAGCCTTTGGGAGATTTCATCGTTTGAGACCATTTTTGCACCTTTTAGATTTGATTTTGAGTAGAATATGTTAAAAACATGTAATTCTTTAAATAATCAGTTGATTTATGTTATTAATAAAACTTTCACATTTTTGACTTAAAAAAATATGATTTTTTGGTGAATCATGTTTTAGGGGCTTTTGATAAGCTTAACTACTCAAAAAAGTTTAAAATTGTAATTTAACTGATTGAAACTCCCAAAAATAAGTCTATTATCAAATATTTATTCTCCCCTAAGAATTTATTTGACAGCATATTATTTCCGTAAGCTTTATTATTATGTTTAATAATTTAATTTTATGGCTAAAAAAGTATTCCCTGAAGAATTGACAATTAAAAAATTAGATAATCATGATTTTTCCAATTTTGACTGCGGGGATACTGATTTAAATGATTTTATCCGAAGTGATGCCAAAATCCAGATGAAATCAAAAATTAATATTACATACGTCTGTATATACAATAAGAAACCTGTGGGATTTGTAACTTTATCAAGCGATTCCATTAAAATTAATCTAGAAGACAAGGAAAGAATTGGAATTAAATATTCTGCGTTCCCTGCTTTAAAAATCGGCAGATTAGCTGTCCATAAAAAGTATAGGAAAAGAAGTATAGGGTCTCTGATAATTCTGTGGGTTACAGGTAAAGCCCTTGAACTTTGTGAAGAAATAGGAATCCGATTTATTTCCGTTGATTCCTACAGGAAAGCAGAAATTTTTTACATGAAAAATTATTTTGTAAAATTAGAAAAGAGCGAAAATGAACATATCCCCATGTACTCTGATTTAAACCACTGGGAATAAATTATTACTTATTAGATTCAATTATACTATGGACTTCACGAGCCCTTCTTAAAAATTTCTTTTTTCCTTCACTTGGAGGCTCATTCAATCTTTCTACAAACTTATCCGCATACTTACCTGTTATAGTTGGTGTTGCCCTTATTGCTTTTGCCATTATTTACACTCCATTAATAACTACTTTACTATCTATATTATTAAGTATATAATTACAAGGGTTCTATTTTTACTTTACTAAAGGAACTCCTATTTCCATGAGATAATGTTTTGGATGCATTAAGTTTAAAAAGATGAGTATAGCCAAAAAAATATTATAACAGGTTCCATTAAGGTTATATTTTTAAAAGCTGTAAATTAATTAGGTCCTTAAGCCTATTTGTAGAAAAAATCTATTTCAAGCTTGTCAGTATCAACAAATATCTGGTTGTAGCTCTCTGTTTCCATGATCTCTGTGAGTTCTTCCAGGAAGCGGTTGTTAATTGAAAATCCCCGGCCTGTAAAAAAACTTAGTTTTATAAATTTGCCTTTATCGTCTTCAAAGAGGCCAATTTTAATTTCATTGATGATCCGGAACTTGCTCCTGAAACCGTCAAGCTTTTTCCTGATTCTGTTTATTAAATCGTTTCTTTTGGCCATTGCACTGGCCTCTAATTCAAATATTTCATTTAAATCGTCTGAAAACATGGGGAGCACCTAATATTATTTATTGAGATATTGTTAATATAGTTATGGTTGGTAGATATTTGATGTTTTTCTCTATGAAAATGAGGCTTTTCTGATGGACATAGAATGACTTTGGATGGGTCGAAAAAGTTGAATTTAACGCAAAAGAGTTGAAATCAGTGATTTAGTTAAAATTAAACCTTTAATAACTTAAAAACTTTTTTTTACTATTTTTAAAAGTTAAATTACCTCAAAAATCAAAGATTTATAAATTTTCATACATTGCAAAAATAAAAAGGCATATAAAGGTTTATTATAATACTATTTTTAATTATCAATTGGAATTTGATTCTTATGGAAGCTAATTCAAACCTTCATAAATTCTTAGATTTTTCTGGACTTTCAAATTAGATAATAAACTAAATAATTAATCATTACCTGTAAAACATCCACAAAAAACAACAAATAATTAGATAAGTTAATGAAAATTGCATATAAAATAGACTATTATCCAGAATTTAACACATTACTTAGTTTACATAAGAACATTTACACAAATTAAAAGAGTTTATTAGTTTTCATTACCAATGTTGAAAAAAGAAGAAGATAAGGTTCATAATGACAATTGGAAAAAAGTGAATATGAATAACAATAGGTGAGGTAAATTTACATGCAGAGAAGAGGATTTATAAGTCTGTTATTGGATAGTTTTTTCCGGTGGTGGTGGGCTCTTATTACAGGACTTGCTTCGTTAATTAGTTTATTTATACTTCCAGATAATATTATGATAAATCAGGCATATTTTTCTATATTAATTATTATAATCTCTGTTTTATTATTTTTATGTGCTTCCACTCTATATCAAGGATTATCACTATATCAAAATCGTTTATCTGCACCAAAAGTAATAGGATCTCTGAATTCTAAGATATACGGTGGTGATATTGTGTTCCTCATTGAAAGTTCCTCAATAATTATTCCAGGTAAAATAGCTGAATTTCGAAGATTTCATAATGGTGTAGAAGTAAGTTTCGCACTTGTTGAGTTTATGGAAGAAAATTCAAAGGGACAATTACAAGCTAAGCCTTTGTGGATTTCTCCAGCACATCTTCATGATTTTAAATTACAAAAATTTTCTACATCTGATATCACTGTAGATTTATTGATTCAATCACGCACATTATCTGATGCTAAAGACAGTTTATAGGAGATTAAATAATGAATTATCCAAAAGTATTTATGAGTTACTCTTATTTAGATAAAGAATTTGCAACTAAAATAGCAAATGATCTAAAAAAAGCTGAAATTGATATTTGGAATGATAAATGGGAAATTCAAGAAGGTGACTCTCTAATTTATAAAATTATTTCTGAAGGGATTGCTAATAGTGATTTTTTCTTAATTTTATTATCTAATGCAAGTGTTAATTCAAAATGGGTAAAAGAAGAGTTAGATGCTGCAATTATCCAAAATATAGAAAGTATAACCCATATAATTCCAATTTTGATTGAACCCATAGATATCCCTTTACCTTTAAGAAATTTAATATGGATAGAAATGTATTCAAATTATGATAATGCTATTAAATCACTTATAAAAATAATTCATGAAGACTATGAGAACTATTCCTTAAATATAATTTCTAAATATTTTATTAGTAGTATTGGAGGACTCTCAAAAAATGCCTCTTCAGTAGGAAGCATATTACTTTTAAGACCTGATGATAAAACAGGTTTTGAGAAAAGTTTTTCTGCAAAAGAACTCCAATCATTAGTTCCTTTGACATCACAAGAATTAAATGATGCCATTAACGAACTCGAAGAATATGGACTTGTTAAAACTCTTAACTATTTAGGTACAGCTCCTTATGATTTCGGGCAAGTTACACCAACATACATGCTTTTCATACACTTTAAGGAGAAATTAGATTATGATCCTTATGATGATATTAAATCAATAGCTGAAGCTATTATAAAAAATGATCAAAAAATAGATTTAAAAATACCTCCTGTCCGAATAAATCGTGCAGTTGCTTACTTAGAAGCTTATGGTTATATCAAAGTGATTAGGACTTTAGGAACTGCTCCTTATGACTTTGGAATTTTAATACCTACTGAACATATTCATGATTTTGTTTAAAATGAGTAATTTATACAATTAAAATGAAAAGATGATGATAAATGAAAGATAATGAAAGAGTAATTGAGTTACTTGAAAAAGGATACAGAATTGAAATGTATTGGCCCTTTTCAAGCATTACTGCTGAAAGCGTAGATAATTGGTTTTCCAAACTCAATCTTGAAATAGATCTTGAAGAATTACTTAAACCCTCAAACAAAGATAAATTTTTAATATTCTTTAGAAATTTTTCTACAGGGGAAAGAGTTGAAATAGTCACATCAGATAAAGAAGCCATTAAAAAAGTTATTAAGCAATCAAATTACCAGAAAGAACCAATAGGTACACTTATACGCGCTAAATGCGCTGCATTAGGTGGTAGGTCACCTGACGAAAGGATATTCCATCTAAATGATCTTATTAACAGTTTGGATGGTATTTTTGAAGGATGGGAATTTACTTTAGGTAATTGTCCTGCACATCCTGATGCAAATTGCCCTTTAACATTTGAGATCTCTGTACAAATAGATTCTATCAACGAATTAGATAGAAATGAAGTAATTGATAAATTACAAGTTCTTTTAGATTATCTTGCAATTTCATTAAATGTCGGTTTTGCTATACAACATTATGATTTTGCTTTAATACCCCGAATGAACCCAACAGTTTCTACTGGACCTCAAGAAAGAATGCTTTTTTCTCTAAACTCTTGGGATAAAGAAAAAATGAAAATGTTTCCTTTTTTCCCTGAAAAGGTTAAAATTGCGGCTCGCGGTATCAATCAAACCTACATTGAAAAATGTATGCCAAGTCGTATTTCGATGCTTTGGGCTACTGTTGAAAATATTTTCGACAGCACCCCCGATCCTTTACTTAGTAAAGACGAAATTGCTATGATAATTAAAACTGCAAACAGTATTGAAACTCTAAAATCCGATAAAAAACGTTTAAATCAGCTTAAAGGGGCACTTTCAAATCCCAACCGTTTGCCAGTAAAAGGCCGTAACGAGCGTATGGCTGAAAATATAGCACCACTACTGGGTTTAAGTGCAAAAGAAACTTTAGATAAAATTAGAAAAGCTTCATATTTAAGAGGTATGAATGTTCATCAACTTTTAGAAAATTGGGATGATCTTGAAGAATCTGAGAAATTTTTGCAAGATGTTCTATTAAATTATTTAAGATTGAGAGTACCTCCATTAAGCCCATCGAAAGATTTAAGGCAACCATTTAGGAAAAAACTCGAAATATCATTCCAATAATTTAAATAACATTGATAGAAAGATGTCAATTAACTGAAATATCTCGACAATTTGTATTCTAATCAACTAAATGTTAATTAATGATTAAAATTTAGATTATTTATTTTCTCTTTCTCAATACACTCCTTAGCAATCAAAATTAATTTCGAAATTTCCATACTAAAAGAAGACTGGCTAATCCCAAAGTCCTCAAACGCTTTTTGACTGGCAAACTCAAATGCTTCATCCATGATCGAGACTCTTTTCTGTGATTTATTTGATTTTTTCCATTTTTGGAGAAATTCTTCGTTTTCAAGGGTTTCCATGTTATAAAATAGGTTAATAGACATGTTTATCTTTTTCCGTTTAGTCTTTTAGTATTCTTTCCCTTTAGACATTTAGGCAAAGTATAAATAATAGTATTACAACATGTCTAATTGTCAAGAAGACTTAGGTGAGAGAAAATGCCAATGATAATCAATTACAAAGAAAATGGGCGATCTAATAAAGAAATTCCTCAAAAAGAGATGTCTGAAGACATGAAGAGCTGGTTAATCGAAAATAACTGGAAAATAAGAAAATTAAACGCTGAAATTAATGGTAAGCCTCTCGCTGAATTGATACGCTTAGATGAGCGGTTGATTGTTGTAATTGATGAGGAAGAGAAAAAAATGTTAGTTTTAAATGATATTAATTTTGAAGACTTTTAAAATATGCAATTAGTTTAATAGTTCTTTAAACTGATCTGCAGTTAAATCAGCATCTCTAAGTATGCTTTTTAACAGTTTAGGGTGAAGAATTTTTCCAGAATGATAAGGAACCGTAACACGCACACCTTCATCATTTTTATAAATTTTATGGCTTCCACTTTGGCGCGCCAGAGCAAATCCGGCACGTTCTAATACTTTTATAACTTTATCTGCAGTTACTCGAGGAAGTTTTTCACTCATACTTCTACTTCCAGAGAAGTCAAGCTAATGGATTCAATTTTGGGAATCACTTCATCGCTTTCCATCATATCTTCTATATTGAGACGAATAGCATCTTTAATGTTTTCTATAACTTCTTCGTAACTTTCACCTTGAGCATAACAACCCTGAATCTCAGGACTAAATGCAAAATATCCATCTTCATCCTTTTCTATTACTACAGAGACTTTATATTTCATTATTTAACCTCCAAAATCTACGATTTTGTGGCCCTCGAAATTCATAGTATTTTCTAACCGGAGGAAATATAATTTCCTCGACCCCGAAAACTTCGTTTTCGAGGATTTCGGGGCATGTAAAAACCTTCGGTTTTTACGGTTGTGAAGCTTGCTTCACAAACACCGAAAATTTTTATAAAATTTTCGAGTGTTCAGAAAATCTCGAAGAGATTTACTTCAACCTCCAAAAAAATTTATTTTTTTATGTTTTGAAACTGCAGGTTCCTCAACATGAAAAACTTTTTTAAACATGGAATATCATTTTCCAGAATTTCTAAAACTTCAACTTTGGTTTCCATAAATCACGGAAAAATCATTCAATTATCTTCTACAATTTAATATATTAATAGTTCCATTTATTAAAACTAATGCAATATCATAAAAAAGATATTTAAACACATCTTTTTCCAAAGGATTTTCGAATATTCTTCAAGTAATATGTCCCTAATTAAAGTTTATGGTCTGTACTGTTAGATCTAGTACTCATCTCGTCTTCAAATATATTATCTATGTCCTTGAAAAGCCCATTTATATCCGCTACTTTTCCATGAGACCCTTCCAATTCGTTTTCAATCACTTTAGAAGCCAGCAAAATTTGAAATGCACTTAAAGCCTTTACAACCTGAGAATCCATATCTATAGAATACAATTGAGTATTTCCTATTTTTCTTGTGGGTTTAATTAATTTATATTTAGTTAATTCCTCAAAAAATCCATATAAAGTTCCACGTGCCACGCCCGAACACTCTGCAATGTCTATTTTAGTGTATTCAGTGTAAGGGTGCGAAAGCAGGAGGTCGATTACTCTAATTCTAGGATAATTTCCAAAAAATTCAGTTAACATTTTTCACACGTCCATGTTCCATTATTGAACATCTAACGTATAATTTTTAGGATTGCCCTACAAATAGTCAAAATATTTGATTAATTGTACAGCTTTAAATAAAAAAATAATGTTTAAAATAATTTAGAAATCTTTTGAAAATTAAAAGATTCCAACACCATTCAAAAATCAATACCCTATTCCATCGGCAGAACTTCAAACAACAACTCTTTAAAGTCACCCAACAGTTCTTTTGGAAACATTAAGCCCACACAAATTACAAGGACACCTGTACCTAAAACACCGTCTTCTTTATTGGGATCATCTATGAGTTCTTCACCGAAAACTAATTTTACATTGCTTTTTACCTGGAGAAAATCCCATAGAGTTTCGCGTTCAGGCTCTGCGCCTTTGACTTCAATGTTGTTGCGTAATGCAAGCTCTAAAAATTTTTTCCAATCTTCAAAATCGCAGAACTCGATCCATGTCGACTCCTTGTAGTCAATACAGCAGTTGCATGTTTCAATTTCCCAGTGAAAGAAATTTTTAATGACATCTTCTAGGCCTTCGTCTACAAGAATACAAAAATCTTCATCTATTTCAACTTCTACCTGTTTATGTTCATTCATGTTACACACATCTAATTTTAATGCTATTTACACTTATTTAAACTGAAGTACATAGCTGTATCTTGCAACATATTCAAATAATTTAAATTACTCTGGGAATTTTCCCAGTAAACAGTTGGAAATAGAGCTATTGTATTTTTACAGCTATTATAAAAGTGATATTTATCACAACAGTTAAAAATGTGGAAACATTTGCAGCAGATAATAGTCTAAAGAAGACAAATTTCCACATAAAAATTAAATTTATTTAACGCAGCATGATAAGTTCGTGTGAATTATTTAATCATTAATACACAAAGAAATATTTTCTAAACTGATAACTGGTGAATTATTAATCTAAAAGTTATTTACCATATTATACGCCCTTATAGTAGGCCTAATCCCCGATCTCTCAAATAACTCAACTACTTCCAGCTGCTCATTTCCCATTTTATCTAAGGCTTCTTGACTGACCCATACCGTTTCAATTATAAAACGTCCCTTTCTATCAGCATCCTGAATTAAATATGACGCTATCATTCCTTCTGGTTTCTCATTTTGTTTTAAATTTTCATAATCTGATTCAAATTCTTTAATTTTTGAAATTGGGACGTTCCCCTCTACAAAGGTTATAACTTCCATCTAATCACCAGTATATATTATTTGTTTATCTCAATTAATATTTTGCTGGCAAAATTTATTAAAAAAGTCTTTTTGAATTTTAAAGTAATGTTTTTAAATATTTAAAATGGAAAAAATGTAAATCTTATCAAAGCATTAGAGATCTAAGGAAGTTTATATGTTTAAAATGAAAAAATAGAGATTTAATTAGCCATTCAGCGAAGAAACACCATAATATTTTTTTATGCGATGTCCCTTATCTTTCCAAAGTGATCACTGTAGTACCTGCAGCCTTCTGGTTCCAGAATAACATTCAAAAATTTATACCTGAATGTATTACAACCAGGTAGCGTTCTTACCAGGTGCATCTTTTCCAGGCAGTCTATACCCTCATTAATCTCGCCGCATTCGAGATTGGTCATCCTTTTTATGGCATCGCCGCTTCCGCGTTTTCTGCTCCCTTCCACCATTGCTTTTAAAATTATCATTGCGTTTTCCTGGGTAGAACCCATTCCAACACCCCCTTTACTCAGAATGTATTAATTAATTATATTAATTTAGGCATATATAAATCAAACTGTCCCCAGTAAGCGTCATGTAAAAAAAAAAATAAAATCCAATTTAAAACATTCAACCTTAAAAAAAATAGAAAAAAGAAATTATCTTCTTTTTGAAACAGCTGATCCGCCTAAAACTAATAAAACAGCAGATATAAATCCAATTAAAGGCATCCCTGTTTTTTGTAGAGGCATAGTTTTGTTTGCAGCTTTTACAGTGGCGCCCTGGACATCAGATGAGCCTGTAATTACACCACTGCCATAACCTGAAGATGCTTCAGTGTTGTTGTAGATATCCTGTGGAATGTTTCCTGCAAACTGACACGAGTCCACAGTATAAGTTCCACCATAATCGTTGTAGATGGCACCGCCAGCAGTCGAGATATACGGGGCATAAAACGCACCATAAGCAACATTACCCATGAAATTGCTGCCAGTTACAGCCAAAGTACCGATGTTATAGATGGCACCACCTGCAGCATATGCAACATTAGCAATGAAATTACTGTTAGCCATTAACAAAGCATTATCATTGTAGATAGCCCCACCCAAACCATAGACAGAGTTACCTATAAAATCAGTGCCAGTTACGATTAAAACACCATTATTGTGGATAGCTGCACCATGACCATACATTGCACAGTTTTCTGAGAAGTAACTATCAGTTACAGTTAAATTACCATCATTATAGATAGCTCCAGCAGCGAAGTTATATGCAGGATCACCATAACCTCCATCTGCATCGTTGTTCAGGAAACTGCTGTAGACCACAGCCAAAGTACCATGATTGTAAATAGCACTGCCTGCAACATATGCATGATTATCAGTGAACCTACCTTCTGAAACAGTTAAATTTCCAGCATTGTAAATAGCTCCACCGTTATATGCATTTCCATTTGTGATGGTTAAATTTTCGATTGTAACTGTCGCACCGGGTTGGATCTTAAATATCCACGCCGAATCAGTCCCATTTATGACAGTACCTGTTTGACTTTGGCCAATAATAGCCATGTTCTTGTTAATATTGATTTTAGTGTTGTTTATTCCGTTGTAATTACCATCTGCAATTCTAACTGTTCCACCACTGTTTACAGTCCCTGTCGCATTTTTAATGCTGAGTTTCGGGCCGTTTGTACCTGATGTCCATGCTGCAGATAAACCATCCCATGAATCATTTCCAGATGAACCGTTAACATAAATAATATCGCCAGAAGCTGCCGAAGCACTGTTAATGCAGAAATTAAAAATTAAAGCTAAGCTTAAAACCATTAATAGAACTGAAATTCTCTTTTCATATTTAGTTACCTGTTTTAATATCTTTTTCACCCCCTCCATAATTAGTATTATCCAAATTTAGGATCATAGGGTGTTATGTTAAACTATTATAAAAAGATTATTACTTATTTTAAAGGTTAATACGAATAAATTATGAAAATACACACATATGTTAAGTTAATTGTAAAATAAAAACGTTATTAAATATTTTAAAAATAAAATAACCATTTAATGCATTATAATCATATAAAAACTTAAGACATACTCTTTTAATTAAAAAATATGCCAAAAATAAATTAATAAAGCATCTAAAGCTGAGGATATCCTGAATTTGTTTAAATTAGATATTTAATAAAGTTTATTATTTTTTATATACAGAATCATAATTTTTTTAACGTGATAGATGATTTAAATTAGATATTGTAGTGTTTTTTAGATTATTTCCAAAACAATTTTAAGGACAATGATATACTCTAGTAGAGGAGGCACTGATCATGCCGTCAAAAAAGGAAGGATCTGAAATACCTAATAAAAGAAAAAGAAAACGAAAGAAAACCACGTCAAAGTATGGGGACGATGAATATTTAAGTGTCACCGGTGACAGGCACAAGGTAATTATGACACCTACGGGCATAATGATGGAAGACGGACTGGTTCTATATAAGAATATAGTACGTATCTATAAAAAGAAAGATACTGATTTTTATGGGTATGCTAGAATTAGAATATGGTTTACCAGCGGCAAAATAACCGTTAGAAAAGTTAGGTCTGCAGATGCAACTAGATTCATTCTCGCTGTAAGAAAGAAAATGAAAGAATTAGAGAAAAAACAGGCCGAAGATTCCCGTAAAGATGACCCTATATTTTTTTAGGTGTAAAATTGCTGGAAATCCATGAGTTAAATTAGAGTATAGAAAAAAATTGATTTTAATATATTTAAACAAATTTAATTCATTGTTCTTTATTTTCCATATTCATACAACTGGAAAATACACAAATTTAACCATAAACCTGACATTGAACATTACTTTTAACAAAAATGACCCACATATTAAAAGAGAGATAAAACTTTTATAATTTAATTTGGCTCAAAATTGGAGACTAAAACCATGAAAGTTTCATCATTACTCCCAATAACCCGGTGGGCAAGATCGTACAATAAAGAATGGTTAAGGCCAGATATTATTGCTGGAATTACAGTTGGGGCATTTACAATACCCGAAGCCATGGCATACGTTTCTCTAGCAGGGCTGCCTCCAGAAATTGGTTTATATTCTGCAATGATCGCTTTACTGGTTTACATGATTTTTGGGACATCTAAACAACTGTCTATCGGCCCTACATCAACTATTTCTATACTGGTTGGTTCTACAATTGGTTCTCTGATGGCTGTAGATACCGGCCAGTACTTCATGATGGCATCACTTGTAGCCGTCATGGTGGGGATTCTCGCACTCATATCATGGGCTTTAAGATTAGGATTTATAATTAAATTTATTTCAAAAACTGTTTTAACCGGATTTTTAGCAGGCTTAGCCTTATATATTGCCTCGGGACAGCTCCCCACATTACTTGGAATACCTGGAGGCTCAGGGACTTTTTTTAACCGTATGTATTATCTTTTCATGCATATTAACCAGGTCAACCCTGCTACTCTTGCCATTGGTATCGGTGGAATTCTTTTTTTAATTTTAGCCACTAAAAAATTTCCTAAACTACCCAATACTTTGTTCCTTGTTTTAGGGTCAATTGCAGTCGTTACTCTGGCTAATTTAGCTTCTTTAGGTGTAAAAATAGTAGGGAGCCTTCCTCAAGGATTGCCTGCTTTGATAGTTCCAGATCCCACTTTGATAGATATTAATATCCTGATCACTCTAGCAGTGACTGTTTTTCTTGTAAGTTATGTGGAAGGGTATATATTCGCCTCTGAATATGCTGCTAAAAACAACTATAAAGTTGATAAAAACCAGGAACTGCTGGCTTTGGGGGCATCTAATGTAGCTGTGGGCCTTTTCCAGGGGCTGCCAATAAGTGGAACCCTATCAAGAACCGCAGTAGCTGACGAAAGCGGAGCAAAAACCCAACTTGCTGGAGGGGTATCTGGACTAGTACTTTTATTAGTTCTGGTTTTATTTACAGGAGTATTTTACAACTTGCCTCAAGCCATACTAGCTGCCATTGTACTGTATGTAATAAGGGGCCTGGTTGATATTCCCCATTTCCGTAAAATCTATAATTTCAACAAGATAGAATTTACTGTTGCAGTTGTAACGCTTTTAACCGTGCTATTTATTGGTGCACTGGAAGGGATCGTAATAGGAGTTATATTATCCGTCTTAAGCTTGCTTAAAAACATGTACAACCCACATATAGCCATACTAGGTCGTATTCCAGGTACTGTACAATATTTAGATATTAAACGCCGCCCAGAAGCTGAAATAGCATCCCATACCCTCATTGTGAGGGTTGACGGGTCACAGATATTCCTGAACACAGAAAACGTGAAAAATACCATTATAGATTTAGTAGATGGAAAATATAAAGACACTAAATTATTTGTTTTAGATTTTGAAGCCACTTCTTTTATTGATTATTCAGGAATAGAAATGTTAGAAGAACTTGTCGACGAACTGAAGAGCCGCGGCATTAAAGTTAAAGCCGCCAACGTCTATGGACCTCTCAGACAATCTATTAAAAAAACAAGACTGGAACAGGAAATCATGGAAAGTAAATTCTGTTTAACCATTGACCAGTGCCTTAAAAGATGGGAAAAAGAAGAAAAAGAATAGGATTTAAGTTAACATTTCATAATTCATGCCCATTAAAAATAATCATTTTTTAATAGAATCTCTAAATGGACATATTTTAAACATTTAAACCTCGTGAAGTATTATAATGAGGTAAAAGTTTTAATAATCAAAGATTATATACCAAAATAAATAAATATAGTTATGTAATGCTTTCAGAACAATTCATTTTAATTGGCTCTCTTTTGCTTTTTATCAGCATAATAATAAGCAAAACTTCTAACAGGCTGGGGATCCCTTCGCTCGTTTTTTTCCTTTTAATAGGCATGTTGGCAGGTTCTGAAGGCATAGGTGGAATTTATTTTGATAATCCCGATATTACGCAGTTTATAGGGATTATTGCTCTTGTTATCATTCTTTATTCTGGAGGTTTAGACACTAAATGGAAAGATGTTAAGCCAGTCCTTGGTAGAGGGGTGGTTCTTTCTACTGCTGGCGTTTTAATAACCACTGTGGCAGTTGGCCTTTTTATTAACTGGATTACAGGGTTTTCTCTTATTCAATCCCTTTTAATAGGATCCATTGTTTCATCCACAGATGCAGCGGCCATATTTTCTATCTTCAGGTCAAAAAACCAGAATTTAAAAAATAATATTATACCTACTCTCGAGCTTGAAAGTGGAACAAACGACCCCATGGCTTATTTCCTGACCACTACCTTAATATTTTTGATATTGAACCCTACAACGTCAGTTTGGTCTACCATACTGTTACTGGTGCAGTCAATAGGACTTGGTGTCATTCTAGGAGTTATTTTCGGGAAAGGATCAGTTAAATTAATTAACAGCATTAAACTCCACATTCAAGGGCTTTATCCAGTTCTTACCATAGCCCTGGCATTTTTAACATTTTCTGTGACCTATTTCGTGGGCGGAAATGGTTTTTTAAGTGTTTACATCGCAGCACTCATACTTGGAAACAGCCACTTCATAAATAAAAAGATCCAGATGCAGTTTTTCGATGGAATGGCATGGTTAATGCAGATTATCATGTTTTTAACCCTTGGACTCCTTGTATTCCCTTCCCAAATTGTTCCAGTAATTGGAGTAGGAATCTTAATTTCTTTCTTCCTGATCCTGGTTGCCCGGCCCCTTGCAGTATTTTTATGTCTTTCGCCATTCAAAGTAGGGCTCAAAGACAAAGTTTTCATTTCATGGGTTGGTATTAAAGGAGCTGTGCCCATTATCTTTGCAACCTACCCCATAGTAGCTGGAATTAGCGGCGCGAACATGATCTTTAACATAGTTTTCTTTATAACTTTAACTTCAGCACTGGTACAGGGGTCAACAATCCATGTAGTTGCCGAACGTTTAGGCCTTTCCACCACAAAAACAGAAGAATAATATATAAAAATAAAAATTGTTAATTAAAAACCGTCACAAAAATTTGAGCTTTTAATCTATGCTCTTTATTTTTCCGAAATTCTTATCGTAGTATTCAATACCTTCAGGTAAGAGTCTAACGTTAAAAAAGTCAAAATTGACCTTGCTTATGTCGCCTAATGTCTTTACTAAGTTCATTTCTTCCAGGCAGGGTATTGCACTGTTAATTTCCTCACATTCCAAATTGGTAATTCTTCTTATGACATCGCCACTGCTGGCATTTACTCTGCTTCTTTCCACCATCGCTTTTAATATTATCATTGCGTTCTCATAGTTAGAATCCATCAAATCACCTATTCTTTTTTAAAGAGATGCCCCCAAACGAAACGTTTTTGAGCCAAATTTATGCCCCTCCTCCTGCCAATATGAATTTTTAACAGGTTTTGGAGTCCAATATTTTTAGTTGATATTTGAACCACATCATATATAAATCGAACTGCTTTACAATAGGAGTCGTTTAAAAGATAAATGTCAATTCAAATTTAATGTAGAATGTTATTTCATAACCCAGATCACTCTTAAAATGCCAATATACACAAATCATAGGAAATTAAGGAACTTTTGCAGTTACAATCTAATTGTGATATCTTCTATGTATTTGACATGTATGCTGTTGCTTTTCATTAGTTAAAAGTACTGATGAAATTTTAGTGATATTCCTAAATTCTTAATTTCAAGTAAAAAATAAATTAAAATATACCTTTTTAAGCATTTAACAAATATCTGAGACAAAAGCAGTACAGCAAAAATATTGGAAAATATTAGTAAAAACGTGCATATGTACAAAAATACATCTGTTCAAAAACATAAAAGTACAAAAAACATATAAATTAGTACGAACTTATTATTAAGTGGACTGCTAAATAATCCTGGGCATCATTCGGTGCCTCCTTCGGTGCTCAGGATTATTTAGACCTATTTCCAACTATATTATTTTAAAATTGTTTTTAATGTCATTTTACCATAGAAACATCTATTTATAACATTTTAGTTCATTTACACATATTAATAGTATATATTTTATGTCCTTTCTTCAAATTACAATAATCGGGTATCTCACCGATAAAGTTTACAGTTTTTTATCACATAACTAATATTAAAAACAATAATTTAAATAATTAAAAATCAACCGGGTGATCTATTATGGAAAAATCTCAATTTATTGAAATAACCTATCTCAACTCTAAAGATAAAGAGTTATTTAAAACAGGCGAAAACAATGTAGAAAAACTGGCAGTGCAGACTAATGAAATTATTATCCATTTTAATGACAACAACCATAAATACAGGAGAGTAATCCCTTTCTCAAGTGTCCTATATTTTGACACCAATTATGTGCCTGAAGCGCCGGCATTAACATTTTAACTTTTATCTGCTTAAGTTATTGTATGAAATACTTTAACTCAAATAAACAAAATATAATGCAGCTTAAGTGGGGATATTTGCAAACATATTCAAACAGTTAGGGGCATTCCCTATTTTTAACCAGTATTCAATTAACCAAAATTTAACAATTAAATATTAAATTGAATTTCATTATAACATGCTAAAAATTTTAATTTAACAGGATAAGACTACAAATTTTATGATAAATACCCAAATATTGAGTTTTTAAGCCGTAAATAAAATAGAACCTTATCATTTATTTTCTTTATTATTACATTTTACTGGAGGATACTCCTTACCGCATTTTATACATTTGTAACCTTCATGAAAATGTTTAAGTTCTCCACCGCATTCAACACAAAATAAATGCATTAAACCATCTCCTTATTTATTTATAAAAGCTTTAGATACAATATATATCCAAATTAATTTTATATCGTAAACTTCGTCTAAAATAAAAAGAACATTCTTTTTATCCTATGTTTTACCATTTACTTAAATTTTATTATTCAAAAATCATAGAATGTAAAATCAGTAATTAAAATGAGTTTTTAAAAGCAATTACCAATTTTGTAATTTATTTAGTTCTGTTTCAAAAAATTGATCAAATAATCTTTTTATTGTTTCTGATGCATAAAAACCAAATTGAATATATGTTCCATCAATTCTGGTTATCTCATCTTCTTTATAGTTTATATCGTACTTATTTAAAAATGTTACTGCTTTTTCTCTTTCAACTAATGGCATGTAAATTGTTACAAAATCTCCATGAAACTCTAATTTCATTTATTCACCATTTATTTAATCGTTATATCAACTTTAACATGCGCATATAAAGTTCGCAGTTAACACATCCTTAAAAAAATCATCTACTTTTTTTTATTTATCCATTTTTCCATTTTAGTTTTAGACACTTATAAAAAAATACATATCTCATCTCCAGCCTGGAAGTTTATTTAACAAATCTGTGATCTTTTTAGATGAAATATTCTCTAACTTCGCTGGAGTTAATTAAAATAACCAATACGCCATAGATCTTAAATATTTAGTTTCCATTTAAATGTCCTAATTTTTGAATTTAAATAATATTATATGTTTGTAACTACTAACAATCACCAGTATTAATTTATTAAATTGAAAAGGAGGGTTTATAAAAGATGAACAGTCTAAAAATAGCATCAATTTTTATTATAACAGTATTTTCAATGAGCTTTGTGGTTTCAGGAGTTTCCGCAGCCCAAATGGATTCAAACTGGCAGTTTCATGTAAAGACCGTAAAGCTAAATGACACATTTACAGCTGCACCTTCAGGAATTCATATTCCAGAAGTATCCTTCAATGCACAGTACAACAAGGACTATCTCGACTTAATATCTACTGAAGGGAACACATTTACATTCAAAGCTAATAAGCCTGGAATTATATTTGTAAATATAATCTGCACTCCATGGTACCATATTCTAATATATCCACCTGTTGACGACAGAACTATCACAGATACCTACATGATAATCATTAAAAAGTGATTCTGCATGTTATAAAAATATTTAATTTTTCAGTTCAATATTTCTTTTTCTGCCTTTAATTCTTCAATTTTCATTAGTGCCTCTTCACTATCTGAAGAAATTTCCAGTACCCGTTCAAAACAACCAAAAGCAAGATTATTCTTACCTAGATCCATATAAACATTTCCTAAATTAATATAAGCTGTATCATACTCATCATCGAGCTTAATGGCTTCTTTAAAAGATTCTACCGCTTCATAATCCTGTCCAATGCTAAACTGAACATAGCCTAAGTAATTCCAGAGTTCTGGCTGATTTTTATCAATTTTAAGAGCTTTTATAAAGTATTCGATTGATTCTTCCTCTTTTTCCATAAAATACAGTACATTTCCTTTATAAAACATCGCTTTGAAATTATCCTGCTCTTTTTCCAGGATTCTATCTAGATATGACAAGGATTCGCTGTAGCGGCCCATATCAGCTAAAGTAGCCCCCATATTGTAAATAGCCTGCTTGTAATCAGGATCAATATTTAAAGCCTCTTCAAAACACATCAGTGCATTTTCATCATCTTCTAAAATGCTGTAAGCCATACCACAATCATTCCATGCTTCAATAAAGTTTTCATCTATGGACAGTGCTATATCAAAGCAGTTTACAGCACCTTCATAGTTGCCTAAATGAATTAAATTAAGGCTTCCAATATAGTACCATAAATCCTCATTTTCCCCATATTCCTGGGCTTCTAAAAATACTTCTAATGATTTATCATAGTTTTCCATGAAGAAAAGACACATTCCTCTGCCAAAAAGTCCTGGAAAATTTTTCTCTATTCTCACTGCCTTATTAAAACACTGCAGTGCTTCTTCATAATTGTCCATGGATCCCAGGAGATATCCTAGTTCTAGCTGGGCCTCCATACAGAATGGATCTGCTCCTATTGCTTCACGAAAGTAGTTAACAGCCTCATCAGACTTTCCATAGCTTAATAATTCTATTCCTTTTTGATAAAGTTTTTTAGCTTGATTACTGGTCAATTTATTTCTCCTTGTAACTTAGTTTAGATGTAATTAAATTTAGAATAAAATCTCTAATTTAGATTAATTAGATAGTGAACTAAAAGATTTTCTTTTTTAATGTAATTAAAGATTACTGATTGATGATAGTCAGAGTGGTGACGTTGCAGAATTCATAAAATCAGAGGTTAAAAAGATAAAATATGATATATTTCAAAATGTGAACTAATTTAATTAATTGGAGATATTCATGGGAATATAAATATAGAAAATGTGTTGAGTATAGTTACCTTCTATTTATAGTGAATGACCAAATATTTTTGACTACTTATTTAATAAGATACTATTGTTTATGCGTTTTAATTTAAAGACGTAAATTTAATCAATTACTGTCAAAACTTTTTTGCAAACATTAAAAATCTACGATTTTCAAATACCTAAAGTTTATAAGTTTAAAAAGTTACGTCATTTAAAAAAACATGGAACTTACATATTTCAATGACAATTTATTTAATTTTATTTTTTAAAGTATAATACTAATAATGAATAAGTAACATACATTTATAAGGATATAGAAAAGTTTATTAGGAATTTTAGACCATATTAACTATTATAATTCTAATTATACCAATATTTTTATACTTTTGCCTGAATTGATTTCAACTATTTTTATTAGATTCGGAGGAGAAACTTTGACAAACATAGTAAACTGGTGGGACATTATAGCTAAACTCAGATACGACAAATCCTACTGGCATCATCTAGAACCTGCAGAGGTAACAGAAATCGTGCAAAGGATAAAAGAAGGAAAAGAAAAGATATGGGGGCTGGATAAATTCGTTCAATTAGAATTAAGGCCTGCATTACATAAATTAAATCACATGCGAAGCCATTTTCATATAATGCACATTCACGATTTGAATATACAAAAAATTAATTCACGACATATAAATACAGTTTAACTTGAACTAATTTTTAAAAGTAAAGAATTTTTTATAGGTTTTGAATACTCAAAAATAAATTTAAAACAGGAATACATAACTGTATTAATACCAAGTCAAAATATTATATTAGAATATGGAGGTATAAAATGGCAGAGGAAAACATCGTATATATCGGAAATAAACCAGTGATGAATTATGTACTAGCTGTAGTAACTCAAATGAACAGTGGAACTTCAGAAGTTATTCTAAAAGCACGTGGAAGGGCCATAAGCAAGGCTGTTGATGTTGCAGAAATTGTAAGAAACAGATTTATAACAGATATAAAGCTTGGAACTATAGATATCAGTACAGAAGAAGTATCTAACAGAGAAGGATCAAACAGTAACGTTTCAGCCATTGAAATACATCTTAATAAATAATAAAATAACTTCTTTTTAAATTTTAAGTCTAAATAGTTCAAACCAAATATTTAGACTTATATCCAATTACTTTAAAAAATAACTATTTTTAAATGAAATTACTCATTTAATAAGCCTTACAAGTCTAGACTTTTGCAGCATACTAAATTTATAATTTATTTAAACATATTACACCGCAATAGTCTTAACAGTGTCAATACAGATGGAAATCAAAAAAATTAAAGACAAATTAAGACTAATAAATATTTTAATAAGTTAAACCTGAAATTGCATTGAATATTCTATTGAATATACCTTAAATCATCGTGATCATGGGCGAATTCAGCCCCGCCAGTAATGTGTTCCAGCTGTTTATCATATAACTCTTTAATTTCATCAAAAATGTAGTCATAAAGCTTTTTAAGGTCATCTTCGCTGTCTTCACATATCCTGAATTCATCCTTAGATTCCTTACCATATTTTACCACAAAGCGACCATCTTCCTTTTTAATTAAAAGCGTACTTCTCACATTTTCCTGTGGACGGCCATGTGGAACTTCATATAACCCAATTCCAATACCAACATGCCAGAAACCATCTTCTCCAAGTTTTGTAGCTCCGTGTATGTTATAACTAACATTAGGATCACTTTCTTTATCAGGAGGGTAGTAATTCACCTGTTCTGGAGGACATTTTAAATATTCTTTTAATCCATCCACCATTTTAACCCCAAATTCCATGCATTCATTTTCATAATTGAAATACCGTTTCCTTGCACCAGTATAACTTTCACAGAGTTCTTCAAATCTTGTCATACTCTCACCTTTTAATTATTGTTAGTTAACCAGATTAATTTTGTATTATTATATTGATTTTATTTAATAATAAATGTGGGATTCTATATTTAAAGGAAACCCCTATGATAAAAAATCTTTATAAAACATTAAATATCAATTCAAACAGTGCAAAAAGTAATAAACAATGAAAAAAATAGCCTAAATGTGTAAAAGTTTAAACCATTCTAACCTTTATGCGTTTTAAATTTTTTTTATCCTATAAATCAACCCCTTAAATATTAAGAAATTAAATTATTTAGAAAAAACATATAGTCAAGCGATGATTAATTTTAAATTTTCAGGAGATAAAAAATGACAGACAATGATAAGCTGGCTCCAATAGAAGCAAGAGCTAATGACATTTTAAAAAATCATAATGGAGTTTACCTTGAAAAACGATTATACACTACCTTAAAAAAGGAATTTTCAGAGTTATCCCGTGCAGATTTTAGAGAAATTATAAATAAATTATTATACGAAGATTATGTACTGGAACACGGCCTTATACGACCAATGACAGATAAAAAGGCCACAAAATCTGATGAAACTTATACTAAAGGTAAACTATCCGGAAAAGGAGCTTCTAAACCCCAAAGAATTCCAGGTAAAAGGGAAATATAAAGAAAATAAACCAAAATACTGCCTTTTATTTCTATCAGGACCAATTAAAATGAATAATATGTTTAAAATATAAATTAAAACACTTAATTGCTGTTTATAGTCATTATATAGCAGATTTATAAAATGATCTTAAATAAACTTAAACTTAAAAATTGAGATTAAAATTACACATTTTTGAATTTAGAATCTTTTAAATCTTTATCTATTAAAATGCATAGTTGTATATAATATTACATTCAAATATTATAGTACTCATCATTTCTACGGAGGTTAAAAGATGTCAGAAGAAAATGTCGTATACATTGGAACTAAACCAGTAATGAATTATGTGTTAGCTGTCGTGACCCAAATGAACGGGGGAACATCTGAAGTAATGTTAAAAGCCCGAGGGAAAGCCATAAGTAGGGCTGTTGATGTTGCAGAAATTGTAAGAAATAGATTTATAACCGAGGCAGAAGTAGGAGCTATAGATATCAGCACAGAAGAAGTGTCAAACAGAGAAGGATCAAACAGTAACGTTTCAGCCATTGAAATACAGCTCAGCAAATAATAAGGTTGTAAAAATCCTTAAATAAAAAAATCTCTTTTTTTAATTTTAAATAAGGATTAATAATCCTTTTTTATCTATTAAATTTGTTATCCATTAAAATAAGTAAAAAAAGTTTGTTTGACTACTTAACTGCTAAAACAGAAAACTTTATATATGTAAAATGTTACATTATACATGAGGTATGTTGTTTGTTTTGTAGATCATGAATAGGAGTACCTCCATTTTAACTCCTATTCAATCCCCTTCTACTGGTTTAAAAGAATATTTACATCCCAAGATATTTAATTACGTTTTTTAGACTTCAAAGTTGTATGCTTGAAATAAAGACTTTAAATAATTCGAATTGCAGCGAATTACTTTAGCCTTGAAAAAAGCTTGAAAATAAATTAGATTAATAATCGCATGGTTTAAGTATGTTAAGGTAACTGCGCGAAATTTAAAATTTTATATATGATTTAAGAAAGCCTTAACTTTAAAAAAAGTAGTAAAGATGAAATTTTAGTTGAAATTCATCATTTATTCCATCTTCTTACTCAAAAATATAAGATGTATTTGACAGCCATTTCTATTTTCAGTCTTTCATAAAGTCTATTTACACTACCTTTTATTTTGTTTAATTAATACAACGCTGCTCATTATAGAAATGTTTATATATTTAAACTTTTACATTATAAATTGACATGTAAAGTTGGGTACTTTCATGTTTGTTAATCACGCCCTTAGGGATAGGAGCGCCTCCATATATTTTTAACTCCTATTCCATCCCCTCATTTTATAAATTAAACATAATAATTCTTAAAATAGAAATAAAAAGAATTTTAAAGTTTTATTAATAGCTTTTATTGGTTATAAATGAATCTCTGACTGTCATTCACATAACTAATTAAAAATTATTAAAACACCTAAATAGCTTTTATTTGGATAAATTAGATATAATTAGCTTTTAATAGCCTATTTTTCTGTTTTTTATCATTTATTTTATATATAACTCTTACTTATCCGTTTTAACGTATGCATATTAAGAATAAATATCTGCAAAACCACAAACTTTATATATCTAAAATGTAAAATTTTACTTTAAAAATTAAAAGTGTATTTAAATTGAAGAGTTGAGGAGTTGTAATTATGAAAAAAGCCGTTTTTACATTAATATTAATATTAACAATTATTTTTACAATTAATACACTGTTATCTGTAGATTTTAGCTCTAATAATTCTTTTAACACATCTAAAGAAGTAAAAGTAAACGCACAAGTGACCTCCGAAGATCAAGAAATAAATAAATCCTTTCACAAAATCGCGTCCCTTAAATATAACGTTAAAAAATGCAACTGCGAACACAAATCCCATGCGTTTGCAGACGTACTTGTTAAAAAAGGTGCAAAAAATATCTATTTAATAACAATAGAGCATGAACCTAGAGAATATTCACACATAGTAGTGTCATGGGAAGGTAAAGTATATGATGCCACAATAACACCTCCTGTTTACAGAATGGATGAAAAAGAATACCTAGATAAAATTAGGAAATACGGATTCACTGGTTTACGGGTTAAGGCCCCCTATTCCGGTAATAAAGGATAGTGGTAATAATGTGCAGTTTGTTCCATAAAAAAGATATAGAAGAATGTTTGCACCTGAATACATGTAATCAAAAATTAAAACGTTCTTTAG
The DNA here is from genome assembly GCF_000745485.1 of Methanobacterium veterum. Taxonomy (NCBI): domain Archaea; kingdom Methanobacteriati; phylum Methanobacteriota; class Methanobacteria; order Methanobacteriales; family Methanobacteriaceae; genus Methanobacterium; species Methanobacterium veterum. Next base: position 113,337 of record NZ_JQJK01000014.1, on the reverse strand, counting down.
GTCCAATAGGACTTATTATAATGGGTATTGGCGCAATTGTTGGTGCAGGGATCTTCATAGTAACTGGGGTGGCCTCTGTAACTTCAGGTCCTGCGTTGATCTTATCATTTGTAATTGCAGGTATGGCCTGCGGACTTACAGCATTATGTTATGCTGAAATGGCATCCATGATTACAGTAGCAGGTGGAATATATACATACACCCATGTGACAATGGGTGAAATATGGGCATGGATGATAGGGTGGACTGGAATTCTCCAGTATATTATTGCTGCATCTGCAGTGGCAATAGGCTGGTCTTCTTATACTTCTGGATTCTTTAGTTCAATGGGGTTTTCTTTACCTGAGATAATAACAAGTTCTCCACTTAATGGTTCTGGATTAATTAACCTACCTGCATTGTTAATAGTGGCTCTTTTAACTGGTATACTTGTTCTTGGCGCAAAGGAAAGTGCTAAGGTTAATGCAGTAATTGTCATTATAAAACTCGCCGTAATTGGATTATTTATAGTAATAGGAGCTCAATTTATAAATCCTGTAAATTATCATCCATTTGCTCCTAATGGACTTGCAGGAGTACTTCAAGGTGCAGCAATGGTCTTTTTTGCATATGTTGGTTTCGATACAGTAGCTTCTGCAGCCGAAGAAACAAAAAATCCTCAAAAAGCTCTCCCAATAGGAATCATAGGATCACTTGCAGTTTGTTCACTATTATATATCATTGTAACTGCTATAATAACTGGAATGGTCCCTTACACGACGTTTGAAGGAAACGCAGCACCAGTTCAACTTGCACTTCAAAGTGTTGGAATAAACTGGGCAACAGCAGTTGTTACGGTTGGGGCAATTGCAGGACTCACCACAGTTATTTTAGTAAGCATGTTCGTTGTACCTAGACTTCTTTTTGCAATGTCAAGGGACCAGTTACTTCCCAAAAGGCTCACTAAAGTACATCCTAACTTTAAATCACCAATAACAAGCATCATACTTGTTGGTGTCATATCATCACTGATATCTGCTTTTTTACCTCTTGAAGGGATTTTTGAGCTGGTGAATATTTCAGCGCTTACCGCATTTATATTCCTTGCATTGTCTGTTATAATACTTAGAAAACAGAGGCCAGATATCAAAAGAAAATTTAAATGTCCATTAGTCCCTGCGATACCAATAATTTCTATAATAGCCTGTTTAGGCCTAATTACACAGTTAAAACTTCTTACAATTGAAGTATTTGGAGCATGGTTACTGGCAGGTCTAACATTTTATTTTATATTCAGACGGTACAAAAAATACGCAACCAATAAGGACAGTAATTTACTAAAAAAGGAAATTCATACCGTCACAAAGGAAATTTCAGCAAAATAAACGGATCTGGTAAAACCATGAACAGAAACATATTCCGTAAAAAACCAATAAATGACCTAATTAACACAGATAACTCAGATAAATCACTGAAAAGAGCTATAGGCCCATTAAGTTTAATCATTATGGGATTAGGTTGTATAATAGGTGCAGGTATTTTTATAGTTACTGGTATCGCTTCAGCTAACTATTCTGGACCTGCACTAGTTTTATCATTTATTATTTCAGCAGTTGCATGTGTTTTCACTGCGTTATGCTATGCTGAATTTGCTTCCATGATTCCTATTTCAGGGAGCGTTTACACCTATACTTACGTTGCAATGGGTGAAGTATGGGCCTGGATGATCGGCTGGGTCTTAATATTTGAATATCTTATATCTGCTTCTGCTGTTGCCGTAGGCTGGTCTTCATATATTGTAGGCTTGCTTAATTCAACAGGATTCATCCTACCCAAAATAATTACCAGCCCACCATGTACTGGATTAATTAATTTGCCTGCATTTTTAATTATTGCACTTTTAACTGGGATACTTGTTCTAGGAATCAAAGAAAGCACTCGATTTAATGCAGTAATCGTTTTAATCAACGTTTTCATTATACTGCTTTTCATTATAGTTGGCGCTAATTTTATAAATCCTGCAAATTATCAACCTTTCATGCCTTATGGATGGACTGGAGTGATCCAAGGAGCTGCAATGGTCTTTTTTGCATATATTGGTTTTGATGCCGTTTCCACTGCTGCAGAAGAAACAAAAAATCCACAAAGGACGCTGCCTATTGGTATTATAGGTTCTTTAATCATCAGTTCCATTCTTTACATTGCTGTTGCAGCAGTTTTAAACGGCATGGTTCCCTACAACTTATTAAATAATGCTGCACCCGTTACATTTGCACTTGAAAAAGTAGGAGCTAACTGGGCTGCTTCAATAGTGTCATTTGGGGCATTATTTGGACTTACATCAGTACTACTTACCAGTCTATTTGGACAAACAAGGATATTTTATTCCATGTCTAGAGACGGACTTTTGCCAGGTGTTTTTTCAAAAATTCACCCTAATTTTCGCTCGCCAGTATTAAGCACCATAATTGTAGGGGCAGTAGCTTCAATTATCGCTGCATTTTTACCATTAAGTGTTATAATTGAGCTTGTTAATATTGGAACACTTTCAGCGTTTATTTTCCTTGCTTTATCCATAATCATTCTTAGAAAACAGCAACCAGATATTGAAAGGAAATTCAAGTGTCCATTAGTTCCCATAATTCCCCTTGTCTCCATAATCTTCTGTGTGTTTCTTATTTTCCAGCTTTCAAGCACAACACTTGAAAGATTTGCAGTGAGCCTGGTCATTGGCTTAACTGTATATTTTGCTTATGGATATCGAAAAAGCAAATTAAAAGATAAAAAAACCGTTGAACCCGAAGATGAACTTCACTGTGAGCTTAAAGGTTACAAATTTAACAACAGTAAATGAGGGGGCTAAAATATTCTAAACAAACATCCAAAAGGACTTTATTCCTTATTTTTTACTGAAATGTGGGAAAGGTTCAGTTACTACGGTATGAGATCTATTCTTATACTTTACATGGTCAATGCCCTTCTTTATAATACTACATTTGCATCAACTATTTACGGATATTACACCGGATTGGTATATTTGACACCTCTTATTGGAGGATATGTAGCCGATAGATACTGGGGGAACCGTAAATCCATAATTACAGGAGGCATACTAATGGCACTGGGCCAATTTTCCCTTGCAGTAAGCAGTTATCTTTATGTACCAGCTATAGCTCAGGGGGCATCATATTCCTCTTTTATTTTTAATAATCAAGGAATATATTTTTTAATTGGTTTATCGCTGCTTGTAATAGGTAACGGATTTTTTAAACCTAACATATCCTCAATGGTGGGTTTTCTGTATCCTAAAAATGATAACAGGAAAGATTCAGCATTTACTATTTTTTACATGGGTATCAACCTTGGTGCTCTCATTTCCCCATTAATTGTAGGGGAGTTAGGAGATACAGGGAACCCTGCAGATTACATGTACGGTTTTTTAGCTGCAGGCGTAGGGATGATTATTGGTCTAATTATTTTCATATGGAGCAAAAATAAATACCTTGTAACACCAGAAGGTAAAAGTGTTGGTTCAGTACCTTCCCATGACATAAACTGCAAAGAAAATTCCAGTAAAAAGTTAACAAAAACAGAAAAAGATAGGACAGCAGTTATCGCTATTTTATCGTTCTTTTCCATTTTCTTTTTCATTGCGTTTGAACAGTCGGGAGTATCACTTACTCTTTTAGCTGAACAACATGTAGATAAGGTGATTCCATTTTTAGGTAATCTGCATTATTCTGCAAGCTGGTTCCAAATTATAAATCCCATGGCAATACTAATATTAGCTCCTTTATTTGCTGCATTATGGCCAGTTCTTAGAAAAAAAGGATATGAACCTCCAGTACCTCTGAAAATGGCAATAGGATTAATTATATTAGCCGTAGGATTCATAGCCCTTTTACCTGCAGCCCAGATGCTTGACGCTGGAACTCAAAATATAAGTCCTCTATGGCTTGTACTGGCTTATGTACTATTTACAATGGGAGAGCTGTGTTTATCTCCAATTGGATTATCTATGGTATCCAAGTTAGCACCCCTTAAATTTACCTGTCTTCTTATGGCCACATGGTTTTTAGCAAGTTCAATTGGTGGTGTAATGGCAGGCTACATGGGCAGTTTATATCCATCCTCAACCAGGACTGTGACAACTTTTTTAGGTACACCCATTGATGGGTTTACATCATTCTTCATGATCTTCGTTGTTATATCGGCTGCTGCAGGCATAATTTTAATAATTACCAGCAAAAAGCTTTCAAAAATGATGCATGGGGTTCAGTAACTTTACTGTATATCATTTAGACATTTCATTAACCGAAAGTTTTAAATATTTAAAATGTTACATTATACATTAAAGAGTAAACATTTAAATAGATATCTAGTTGGAAATGTGATCATATGTCATTAAAAACATTTTTAAAGTCATTCTGGATATTAATAGCGTACAAAATTAGGTAAATATAAAGCAGGTGTTTTCTGTGAATCAAACCCCAACAAAAACCAGTTCATCAGTAGCTTTTTTAGGTGAAACAAAAAAGAGCATGCTTAAGGCAGCTGTTTTATTTATAGCAGTAATATATGTCTATTACTGCGCTATATATTCTATATACTGGTATTTAATAAAATAACTCATTTTAAAGATATAAAAATTAAGATAAAAATAAATGCCCTTTATTTAGAAAACTCTAAACAAAGTTCATCTCCCCTAGGATATACAACAACCTTATTTTCTTCTGAAATCGCATATTTCTGAGTAATATCAGTTAATAACTTATAAAAAGCAGTATATGCAGCTTTGTTATTTCTATCAGTGGATATATAAATATTTTTAAGCCCAATATCTATATTAAAAGGTCCAGTAAGTGATTCACCTTCCAGTACACCTTCTTTAAATGAACCTTCATTTTCATCAAGGAAACGTGTAACATCGCGGTATATATCCTCAAAGTCCATTAATTTCTCTTTTTGAGCGCTGTGTTTATAAACAGCCATTTTAATATTAGCCTTTAATTCGCTGTCCTTATACGGTTTAATTATATATCCATATGGACATGTTTTTTCAGCCCTCGCAAGCATTTCATCATCTGCATAGGCTGTAAGATAAATGATAGGGATATCATAGAGTTTAACAATGAACTCAGCAGTTTCTATTCCGTCCATTGCCCCTTTAAGTACTATGTCCATTAAAACAAGATCGGGTTGTACCTTTTTGACGCTTTCAATTGCCTCTGCACCAGATGAGACTAAATCTGTTACTGAATATCCTAATTTCTCTAATTTCTTTTTTAATCCCATGGCCAGGATTTTTTCATCTTCAACTATCAATATTTTAGTTTCTGGCATTTTTACACCTTTTTACACGCCTCTTTTAGGTGTTATAAGCTCAAGACAGATCTGTTCACCTTTAGGGTAAATAGTTGCAGTACCACCATATGCCTGGATAAACTTTTCAATAACTTTAGTTAGAACGCTGTAAACATTTTCGCTTTCTTGGGCACACAAATAAGTTTTTTTAATCCCAACATCCAGACTAAATTCACCTAATTCTTCCATTACCCGGGATCCAATTATTGAATCTTTAATATACTGTTCTTTTTCCTTTAAAAATTTGTTTACTTCATTAAAAATGTCTTCATCAACGGCTTTAGGGCTTAAATCTTCTGAAGTATTTTTTGTTTCATTTTCTGCCATGTGATCCCCTCTTAATCAAAAATTTCCTTTTCGTCAACATTTAATTCTTCTATTTTTTGTTTACACCATTGGTATAGCGCCTCTTCAGCTCCCCTCGACATTTTACCCTGCTTTTCTCCATAAGAAATTCTTGCCATTCTTCTAAACGCGATTTCTAACTCATCAGATATACATATAGTGATGCATCCCATGATATTCCTCTTTTTAATTTTTAATTCCATTAACAATTAATTCATTATTATATTCCTCATATTTAATAAATTTCATTTAAAGATTAAAAATTCAATTATATAAAAATTTCTATCTGATTTATCAAATATTTAATGAGTAGAATAAAATTTAAAAGAACACTTTGGGGAATTACCTGCTATGCTCGACATTCTGCAGACATCTCCCCTGATATTAATCCATTTAAAACTGCAGTTAACTATTGCATAGCAGTTAATACAAAATATCGGATTTTTAATGGAATATTCACTCCACGAACAGTTGAAAAATTCTAAATACCATGAATCATCTTCTGATCTTATCTTATTTTTAATACCAAAGCTTGTAAAGAGCTCTGAAAGCCATGAAAGGTAAGTTTCAAAGAGTGGGATTATATCTTCATCAGATATATTTAGACCTTTATTTTTTAACTTCTTCTCGAACTCAGGTTTCATTTTCTCCTCAAAGCTTTTTTCAAATGTTTTAAGAAGTGTATTCCTGATATCTATTTCACTGTAATACTTGGATTTATCCATACCATGAATCATAAACTGATAATAATCTTCCATAATTCTATTTTTCATCAATTCTTTTCTTTTGCTCTCTGCTTTATGTTTGTAAAGGGCCATTTTAATGTTGGCTTTTAATTCACTTAAATTGAAAGGTTTCAATAAATATCCATAAGGTTCTGTTATCATGGCACGTTCCAGAATTTCATCATCTGCATAGGCTGTAAGATAAATAACTGGAATATTGTAAAGGTTTATAATTTGCTGAGCAGCTTCAATACCATCCATAGGCCCTTTTAAAACTATATCCATTAAAACTAAATTAGGATTAGTTTTTTTAGCATTTTCAATTGCTTCTTTTCCTGAAGAAACAATTCCAGTTACTGCATACCCTGCACTTTCCAGTTTACGCTTCATTCCAATAGCCAGAATTCTCTCATCTTCCACAATTAATACCTTGGCTTCCATTTTATCCCTTAAGTTAATTTATCCAATTATTCAGCACTGATTCTACGTTACTAGACCCTTTTTTTATATTCTGGTTCTTTAAATACAATTACAAATTCAGTTCCATTATCTATATTAAGTTCTATATTCCCTTCAAGCTGTTTTACCAGTTCATTTACTAATTGAAGCCCTAATGAGCTGGTATTTCTAAAGTCAATATTTTCAGGAAATCCCATACCATTATCACTAACAGTAAGCTTAAAATTATTAGAATGCATTTTTTGAAGTTTAACTAGAATAGTGCCCTCATTTTTATCTTTAAATGCATATTTTAAGCTGTTTGAAATAATTTCATTGACTATTAAACCCAGAGGTTGTACCGTTTCAATACTGAATAAAAAGTTACCTGTATCAATTACAGATTTAATATTTCTTGAATCGGCATCATAGGAATACATAAGATCATTTATTAAGCTCTTTATGTAACTTGTAAAATCAATATTGGAAATATCCCTTGACTGGTACATTTTTTCATGAATTAAAGCTATAGACTGGATACGGTTTTCACTTTCCCTGTAATTTTCAAGGGTATTGTGGTCAGTGATTTCATCAGCTTGAAGTTGAAGAAGGGTTGAAATTATCTGCAGGTTGTTTTTTACTCTGTGGTGTATTTCCCGAAGCAGTACTTCTTTTTCTTTTAGAGATGCCTTTATTTTATCTTCTGATTTTTTACGTTCTGTAATATCACGGTTAGTTTCAATAACAATATTCTTGCCGTGAGAATCTTGAATTAACTGCTGCCTGCTTTCCATAATAAGTTCTTCGCCGTTTTTAGTTGTATGAATCAATTCCCCTGTCCACATATCATATTTATCCAATTTTTCCATGAAATCATCCCATCCTTGCGGATGCTTAGTTTTAAGCAGTTCATGGCTAATTTTACCAGCAGCTTCTCCCCTACTATATCCATAAAGCCTTTCAGCACCCTGATTCCACGATAATATGCCCTCTTCAAAACTCCATGAAAAAATAGCCCCATATGAAATATCTAATAACGCAGCATGTCTTTTTAATTCTTCTTCTGCTTTTTTACGATCAGTAACATCTATAAACGATATTAAAGCCTGTTTAGTCTCAGGAATAAACCCAAATGTTGCAAATAAATCTTTAATATCTCCATTTTTAGTTTTTAACTGCACTTCATAACTATTAAGTGTGTTTTTGTCTTTAAATTCGTTGAAGCTATGGTGATTTTCAATTTTATCCAGATGATCTTTGACAACAAAATTCATTAGATTTTTTTTATTTTCAATTTCACCCTTTAAAAACCCAGTCATTTTCTCAAATTCATCATTTACAAGATTTATGGCCATGCCTTCCCCGATTATAACCATTGCAGTGCCTGTATTTTCAAATATCATCCTGTATCTTTCTTCGCTCTTTTCTAAATTAGAATTAGATTCCTGAAGAGATCCTAACATATTATTTACAGAAGTCGATAAATCAGCCAGTTCATCGTTGCCTAAAACAGGTACTCGTTTAGATAAATCATTCTTTTTACCTATTCCAGTAATACTTTCTATTATTTGATCCAGCCTGTACAGAACATTCTTATCAAGGTAATAAGTGATAAACATCGCTGCCAGAAATCCCATTATAATTAAAGACAGTATAAGATAAAAAATAGCGTTTTCATAATCATTGTTGATAAAACGAGGTAATTCAACTTTTAAAACAAGATTAGAGCTGCCATTAACTCCTTTTAAAACACTGTATCCTGCAACGGAGTCATGGCTTAAATTAGTTACATAAACAGGTGTCTCATTTGATAAATGTGACATGGCATTCAAAAAATCAGAGGGTGCATCTGTATCAGTAACTGGTTGAACAGAAACAAGCCCACTGTTAGAAAGACTACTCAACATATCCTGATTTAAGAATCTTCCCATAATTAGAGTTCCGTGTGATGGGCCTTCCCCATTGCTCTTTAAAACAGGATTTGAAACAACGATCATAGGGATTCCATTAATAATTATAATCCCAGATAAACTTTTATTATTACTTGTATCCAACATTAAGCCATTATTTTTTAGACTTTGAGTCATATTGGAAGATATTTTTATCTCTTTCTGGCTTGTTTTATTATATGCTTCTGCATAAATTATTTTACCGTCATTATTTGCAAATAATATAAAATCAATATTCAATTTTAAAAACGCATCATTAACAAGTGTTTTATTTAAAAAGTTAGGATTATCGCCATTAACATAGTAATAAGCATCATTCCAGCTTGACCAATCATTTGCACTGTTATTTAACGATTCTAAACTATTATTTAATGAATTAAGAGTGTTATTCAGTACCAGCTTGGTATAACTATTTTCACTTTCAGAGGAACTGCCTACAAATATCAGCTCTGAAATTATAAAGAAACTAACAGTTAAAGACAGGATTATAACTGCCATGAGTACCAGAGTCTTTCCACGTAATTTCATTTAAGCACTGCCTTTTTTCTATGAAATAATAAAGCCTAACTTTTATTTTTAATTTAGTTTTCTCTTTTAAATTCATTTACATTAGATCTTGAGATTAATTTTTTATATAGAAAACTTTAAATATACTAACGTTTAAGTTTTAATTGTACCATAAATTAGTTGACCCTATTGGTTTGATATGGGGATGTGATATTTTATTCACCTTCATTTGATCCACCTTTTACCCCATATCAACTAAAGGCCCATTATTATCTGATTTTTAAACAATTATTTACCTCCAGTTCCGTACATTTTCTTAAAAATAATTAAATCATTCTCATCAAATATTTTAGTGAAATTAAGGGCTGTTAAATAAATAATAAATCCGCAAAAAGCTGTTATAATTAAATTAAAATCTTTTAAACAATATACAGCAAAAACCATTGCTAAATTGGATAAAATTATTTTTGGCAGATCTCTAAATAATGATCTATCCACAAAATTTGTTTTAGAAAGAGTATACAACATAATGAGCAGTACTGAAATATCTGTAACTACTGTAGTAACAGATGCGCCGATGAAACTAAACTTATGTATCAATAATAGCCCTAATAATATATTCAGGACTATTCCAACAGTAGTTATTTTAATTACTGTAAGCTGCCTGTTGATTGATCCTAAAAGATTTGCAGATATCCCACTTACAGAAACTAAGGTAAGTGTCCACACCAAAATCTGAAGAGCTAAAGCAGAAGGACCATATGCACCTCCATATACTGCAGTTATAATTTGAAGAGCCATTAAAGAAATAAAAATGGTTACTGGTAGACATATGATTAGAGTGTACTTGAGGGAACGCTCATAAATAAATTTGAGTGAATTTTCTGATTTTTTATAATAAATAGACATGACAGGGAAAACAGCAACCATATAAACCGAATAAAGGGATAAAAAGAAATATATAAGTTTATTAGGCGCGCCGTAAAACCCCACTGCTTCTTTACCCACCACTGCAGAAAGAATTATGGAAGGTATCCATATAAACAATGTGAGGAAAATTCCAGATAAAGCAAATGGAAGTGCTTCTTTTATGGTCGGTTTCCAGAAGGAAAGATCGAATTTTATTTTAGGCAGCTCATACCTTCTTATATAAATGATAAACATGTACGCCAGAACAAGAACATTTCTAACTAGATAAATAAATGCAAGCGCAACAACATCCCATGAAAGGCTTATTGCAATAACAACTGCTGCAAACATGAATATGTTGTCAAAACCTGTGGCAATTGCCTGGTGCTCCATTTGCTGATAAGCTTGAAAAACTGAAAAGAAAGTTGTAAAAAAAGAACTTATCACAATGGCAAGCGTGATAAGAACAATAACAGTTATTGTTTTGGGATCATAACCCATTAAAACTGTTGATATTAAAACATAGATAATGGCAATAATTGAGAAAACAGATTTCATAGCGGTAGTATTCCCAATATATTTCTCTGCTAATTCATTATCCTTTGATACTTCTCGCACTGTTAACATTCCAAGTCCTAAATCTGTGAAAATTCCAAATAATCCAGTAAATGCAATTGCAACGGATAAAATTCCAAATTCTCCAGGTCCAAGATATCTTGCCATGTACATTAAAGCCAAAAAATAGGCCACGTAACTTATAATACTGGCTATAACCAAAAAAAATGTATTTCTGGCTATTTTTTTCGTTATACCCATATATACACCATACTTACAAATTAATTTTTATGTCGTCTTAAAATTTACAATATGAGTCTAAAATTGTATCTTAATTTATAATATCAATACAGTATACTATTTCTTTATAGGGGCCTAAATTACTGTTTTCTACTAAAATTAGCTTAGTATTTCCAGTTTTAAGGGTTTTAAATATAATACGTTCTTTATCAAGGAAATAACCAATTTTAGGACCGGTAATTCGTTCCAATTTAATCATTTTTAAATAATTATCATTGAATATTTTAATCCAGTGGTTACCACAATTAAGGGAAATATTTAACTCAATTTCAAATTTTTCATTTAATTTTAGAGTGTTTTCGATAATTTCAGCAGGTATATCACTTTTATCAAAATAAATTCTATTTTTTAACTCTATAACTTGAATAAAACTCCCCCCTTTGAAACAGTGCTAATTCTTTTCATGTTTAAATTAAAATGTAACATTTAATATATTTAAAATTTGTGTTTTTAGAATGAATTTTGAGGGTTAATACATAAAGATCACTATTCAGCATAACAGTACCATATTCTTTGTTTAAGGTATTTTTGGTAAAATTTAAAGGATAAATACCCATAATCAGCATATAACAAATATAAAATAATAAAATTAGTATTAATAGATTAATTTCATTAAAATACGGTTTTAAAGGCTTTTTTTATTTTAATCTAAATCATTAAATAATAGAAAACTTTATATATTCAAAATGTTACATTATACTTTGACATGTAAATTGGTACATGCATATTTAAATCCAGATTCAGTTGGATAGGGTTGCCTCTCCTATCAAACCCTATCCAATCCCCTTGAGAAAAAAATAAGTCTTGATTAAGTAAAAATGGTGAAAATATGGATAAAAAATCAATTATGGTTTTAACTGTTTTATTTGCAGTTTTTGTTGGATTCCAGTTTGCAGAACCAGCAGCAGCAGCAAAAGTAGTAGACCACGGCGTTTCTTATAAATGGGACAAAACACAGGGTATGTGGAGACAAAACACATGGACAACATACCAGTACAATAACGATTTCGTGAAAACTGTAGTTGTTACCCGCTGGAAATTTGACTCAAAATACACATACGGATACAAAAATACCATCACCCTTGCAAAAGTAAGCAAAGACACCATAAAAATTAGAGATGTACAGGATATCATGGAACCTTCTGTTTACTCGTTAAATTACAAAAAAACAAAATTAACCGCATCACAATACTACTGGAGAGTCTACAGGGCAAAACTCTTTAATTGGTACGAATAAAAACCAGTAACTCAATAAATTATTTTTTTTTAATTTTCAAATTATTAATAGGTGAAAAAATGAATAAAAGTATATTTATGATGTTAAGTGTTTTATTTATGGTTTTTGTTGGATTTCAATTTGCAGAACCAGCAGCAGCAGTAAAAGTAGTAGACCACGGCACAAAATACGGATGGGACGGGCAGGATGATACATGGGCGAAATTAACCTGGAAAACTTACCAGTACAACAACAACTTCTTAAAGATATACAGAACCTTTTACACTAAAAACCCTAAAACTAAAAAATACGTTCTCAACTCGCATGAAAGCTTCACCCTTGCAAAAGTTACCAAAAACAGCATTAAAATCACATACAGATCAGATGCGGGAATAGGTCCAGTCATGAATATATTTTATGATAAAACAAAATTAACCGCCGCCCAATATTACTGGAGAGTATTCAAGCACGAGATTACAGTCATCTAACTTTTCTTTATTTTTATAATATTTTTTTTGATTATACAGATCCTAAATTCCTCAAAATTTAATTTATATTACTTTTCAGAAATTCACTTCAGGTAATTTTCACATATCCAAATTATAAGATTATATAACTTGGAATAATTTCACTTACATGAACATGGATCAGCCCTATTTCATGAAATAAACACTATATAATCCTCTACTTTACATATAAAATTCATTAGTCCTCTTTTAATTAGAAATAAATAATTCACCTGTTAATTTTTCCGATTTTATATGATATAACACATCATCAGTAGTATAAGCATTTTAGAAATATTACTTATCTTAAATTTTAAGTCTCAACAATATTTTTATATACTATGTAGCACCAAGTATCATGTACCACATAGATTATTGTACTACAAAGTATTGCGAGGAATATATAGAATGAGCCGCATATCCAAAAGATTCGAGACTGAAATGAGAAGAGGAGCCATACAAATTGCTGTAATGTGTTTACTCGAAAAAGAGCGTTATGGGTATGATATAACTAAAAGCCTGAAAAATTCAGAGCTTAAAATTGAAGAAGGCACTTTATACCTCCTGCTTAAACGTCTCGAAAATGAAAAACTGCTTTCCAGCCGTTGGGACACTGCAGATTCAAGACCACGGAAATATTATCAAATAACAGAATACGGCAGAGAAGTTCGAAAAAACTGGCTGGAATTTTTTAAATCAATAAACACGAATGTTGAACAATTTGAAATTAATATGGATTCTGAAAAAAGGTGACTGGATGTACATTAACGACTATATAGATAAAGTAACAAGGAATATGAGTCCAAATCAGCGGAAAGAAGTTGGTGAAGAACTTAAATCCCATATTTTAGACAGTGCAGATGCTATTGCAGCTGCAAAAAATGTGGAGGTTGATGAAACTATAATTCGTGAAGCAATTTTAATGATGGAACCTCCAGAAAAGCTGGCCAAAATGTATCCAAAAAGTCAGATAAATAAAGAAAATACCTGGAAACTTGAAAAAATAGTTGAAAGTGACATGTGCGCTAAATGTGGTACATGTACTGTAATCTGTCCAAATAACATACTTACCTTTGAAGGCAGACCTCAACTAACAGAAGAATGTCTGCGAAACGGCCATGGAATGTGTTTTGAGGTTTGTCCAAGGGTTTCATCAGGAAAATATCAGATAAAATTAAGGGAAAAATTTGAAAAAGATCTTTATTATGGAAGGGGATCATCTGAAGGACAGGATGGTGGAGCAGTAACCACCTTTTTAAAACATCTCCTCCAGGTAAAAAAGATAGACGGTGCCATTGTAGTTGGTGATGAATACTGGAAACCTGTTTCATTAATAGTTCAAAGTGCCGATGATTTACTTAAAACATCAAAATCTAAATATGCAATATCCACCCTTGAAGCGCTGAAAACAGCAGGTGAAATGGGCCTCGAAAAAGTAGCAATCGTTGCGTTACCCTGCCAGATAAACGGACTTAGAAAACTTCAATATTTCCCATACCTTGCAAAGCATGAAGAGGAACTTGGAAGAACAGGTAAACCTGTAAAAATTCCCAAAATTGAGTACCTAATAGGACTTTTCTGTACAGAAAAATTTGACTATGGAAATATGAAGGAGATATTAAAAGAAAATAATATAAAAATGGAAGATGTTGAAAAATTCAACGTTAAAAAAGGAAAACTTCTGGTATATACAAATGGAGAAGAGAAAAAAATAGATTTAAAGAAAATAGAGCTCTGTGCAGGCTGTAAAATGTGCAAAGATTTCGATGCAGAGCTTGCAGATGTTTCAATTGGTTCTGTTGGAAGCCCTAATGGATATTCTACCATCATAATAAGGACCAAGAAAGGTGAGGAAATTAAAAACGCTTTAGATCTTCAAAAAGGCGTAAAAGTTGAAGAAATTGAAAAACTTCAGGGCTTCAAACAAAAAAGGTTCCAAAGAGAAGTAAATAGAAGAAAGGAAAATGATGAATATATATCATTTTATTGGGCTTCAGATTATGCCGGCGTTTCAAAAAGAGCTGATAAAACTTATTTCATCAGGATCAGGGCAAAACCAGCTGGGTGGTACACCACTGAAGAAATAAAAGAAGTTGCAGACATAGCAGAAAAATATAACGCAAGGATCAAATTGACAAATAGGGGGGCATATGAACTCCACGGCATAAATGGATTTGATATCGATGATGTTGTTACTAAACTTAATGAAATGGGCCTTGTAACAGGTTCAGAAGGTCCGCTTGTCAGGGCAACACTTGCCTGTCCAGGTAAAGAAAACTGCGGTAGCGGACTTATAGATACAACCAGAATATGTGAGATTATAGAAGATAAATTCAAAGAGAGACCTACCCCCTATAAATTCAAAATTGCAGTGAGCGGATGCCCAAATAAGTGCATGAGGCCACAGATACACGATACAGGAATAGCAGGTATAAAATTCCCAGAAACTAATGAAAATGAATGTAATGGCTGTGGAAGATGTTCAGAAGTTTGTAAAGTTGAAGCCATTAATATCAGGGGAGACACATCTTACACCAACTACAATATATGTGTTGGCTGTGGAAAATGTTTAAATGCATGTCCGCACAAAGCAAGGGAAGTTAAAGAAGAAGGATTCATGATTTATATAGGAGGTAAAGCTGGAAGAGAGCTTGTTGAAGGTGTAAGCACTAAAGTTAAAACTGTTGACGAAATAACAGATTACATAGACAACATTCTGAAGGTTTATGATAAATACGCAGATAAACCACAAAGAGAACGGCTAGCTGCAACCATGAAAAGAATTGGCCAGACAAAATTCCTTGACGAGGTCAGAAAAGGCATTGAAAATTAAATTTTTTTTCTTTTTTAAAGTTTTTTAAAAGATATGCTGTTAACATCCCCCATTTTTAAGAATTTACAGGGTTGATTGGAATGGTAAAATAAAAGGTTGAACCTGCACCATATTTTGATTCAACCCAAATTTTCCCTCCATGGTGTTCAACGATCCGTTTACATATTGCAAGACCGATACCTGTCCCCCTATACTCATCAATTGTATGTAACCGTTTGAAAATATCAAAAATTTTGTCGCTGTACTGTTTTTCAATTCCAATTCCATTATCAGAGACTGAAAATATATATTCCTTCTTTTTTGTATCTAAATATGCTGAAATACGAATTTTTGGTCGTGTTTCTGGCTTTTTAAATTTAACGGCATTTACTATAAGATTCTGGAATATCTGGACCAATTGTCTAGAATCAGCCGTTACAGTAGGAAGCCTTTCATGAGTTATCTCAGCTTCATTTTCATCAATTAACCTTTTAAGATTAGATAAAACAATATCAATGGTTTCATTAACATCTGTCAGTTGAAAGTTTTCACCTTTTCCAACAAGAGAATATTCCAGTAAACCCTGAATCATCTCCTTCATCCTCATTGCTCCATCAACAATGAAATCAATATATTCATCAGCACTGCTATCTATCTTACCATTATAACGCCGCCCTAATAGTTGTGCAAAGCTTGCAATACTTCTAAGTGGTTCCTGCAAATCGTGGGAAGTAATATAAGTAAACTGCTGAAGTTCATAATTAGAACGTTTTAACTCTTCCACAAGTTCTTTAAGTTTCTCTTGAGCTTCTTTACGTTTCGTTATGTCGGTGTTAATTTCTAAAAACCCTAAAGGTTTACCACTTTCATCTTTTTGCAATGACCATCTACTTAATACCATAATAGAAGTGCCATCTCGTTTTTTGTGGGTTAATTCCCCATCCCACTGCCCATAGTTTAAAACATCCTCCTGGATTTCATCTAAAGGTTCAGGGTATTCCGACTGCAACAAGTCATGGGTAACTCTTCCCAGCGCTTCATCCCTACTCCAACCGTAAGTTTCTTCAGATCCTTTATTCCAGAATGTAATTTCATCGTCCATGTTGCGGACAAAAATAGCATCATGGGTAAGGTTTATCAATTCAGCTTGTCTTTTAATATTTTCTTCAGCTTGAAATCTTTTCACATCGATATTATCAATTGATACAATACTTAACCAGACTAAAATTGCTAAAATTAAAATAGTAAAAAATATGGTAATTGCAGTTCCAAATTCAGCATCATATAAGCCCATATGTTCTCCCAAAAGTCTTAACCATCCTAAAATCAAAGGAATAATAATGATACTGGGTATTATTCTTCGTGCAAAAACGCCAGCAACCCCTTTGCTTGTTAATATTTTCATAAAGCCTTTATTTGGACGAGAAGCAATAATTGCCAGAAAAATAATGAATAGCATAACAGATCCATAAAGGGATGGTGCTGTTGTGTTCAAAATAGGATAAATTGTTGTTTGATAAAGATACCCTAAAAGAACAAGAAATGATATAAGCCCCACAAGAATAATTAATAACTGAAAAAGATGAAAATTTCCCTTTTCTTCCTTATCAATCGTTAAAAGGGAAATACTAATTAATAAAAGGCTTGAAACTGCCACCAACGACATCCTGTTTAAAGCTCCAGTTTGGAAAGCATCATGAGGTTCGCTAAATAATATCTGATCTATACCTAAATTAATACTAGATATATACTCAAAAAGAGTAAAAGATCCAATTAACAAAATAATTAAAGATAATATTCGTGAAATCAAAATATTACGCGAATTTACTCGTTTTTCTTGCAAAAGCCATATGATTATACCAATAAGAAGAAAAGAAAAAGCAGTGTTAGATTTAATAGTAGAAAAATCAGAACCTGGAGTTTTAAGAATTTCAATATTAAATGCCCATCCAATAAGAAATAAAATACTGATTAAAATGATAAAAATACTTAAAATTTCAGAAAATGCCCGTAATTTAGACATATATTGATTTTGAAGATTTGAATTCATTTTAAATCACACCCAATATAGTAATAATATATTTTTATAAATTATTAATTATTGGGAATCTGTGATCCTGAATCAATATCTCAAAAAAATAAATTTTAAGTAATTTAAAGCCTAATAATCATTATAATGGAGGATATCCATTCCAATAAAGCTCAACAGCATATTTTGCTGCAGTTTTAACCTGTTCGGGATAATCTGCCCTCAACTTATCTAGTAATTCATATTTATCCTTCGAGCCTGCAACAGCCTTCATTACATTCAAATAAACCTCAAGAGATTCTATCGAATAGTTACACGGGATTTCAAGTGTTATACAAACATCCCATTCTTTAAATAAAGAAGTCCTGATGTAAGGAGATGTTGAACCTATTAAAACGCCTTTTTCAAGGTGTATAAGCGGCGGAACACCAGTACGCTCCTTTCTGTTTAAATCTGTTAACTTACTAAAACTGTTTGAATTATAACAGTGCAGTTCAACGTACATTTCAGGTTTAATGTCTCTAATTATAGATACAATCTCTTTACCCCTATCAGAACCGTAATAATGTCTGTCAAGTGTGCTGATATAAGGGCTCTTATCAAAATTATACATTGTAAGGCTGCCGTTTTTAACATCAACTTCAGAAATTTGCAAAAGGGCATCTACAGTTGTAAGTCCTTCTTTCCCGTGGACTCCCCCAATAAAAAGACGTACAGGATTATTTCCTTTATTTATTATCTTTTTAAAGACCACCATTTATAAAACCTGCTAAAATTAGATTCACATTTAAAAACATAATTAAACGCTCATGTTTATTATCACGTGTATGTTTATACTTCATTAACATGTTTACGGGTTAATTTAAGTTGAACTTGTTTTAAAAAATTTCATTTATTTAATCAAAAATTACATAATAATTTAAATGTAATATCTGCACAATACTCCCGACATGAGCGTTAAAAAAATAATAGAAGAGTTTAAGTCCCTTCTTCCCAATTTGCAAGATATTCAGACTGTCTTGGGCTTAATTCATCTATTTCAATATCCATTGCCTTTAATTTTAGTCTTGAGACTCTATCATCAATTTCATCAGGAGCTTTATAAACTTTGTTTTCCAATTTAGCCCCCAAAAGATGTTTAGCCGACAATGCCTGTACTGCAAAACTCATGTCCATAATTTCTGCGGGATGTCCCTGACCGCGTTCTCCTGCTAAATTAACAAGCCTTCCATCTGCAAGAAGATAAAATTCCCTTCCATCTTCCATCACAAAGCCTTCAATATCTGGTTTTAACTGTTCATGCTTAACAGCCATATCCATAAGATCGCCCTTGTTTATCTCTACGTTGAAATGCCCAGAATTTGCAAGTATACATCCGTCTTTCATATTTTTAAAGTGTTCCTTTGTAACTACGTCTATATCTCCAGTGACAGTTAGAAGAAGATCTGCATATTTAACTGCTTCTGCTACTTTCATTACCCTGTATCCATCCATTTTTGCTTCTAAAGCTCTTATAGGGTCTATTTCAGTTACAATGACATTTGCACCTAAGCCGTTTGCCCTCATTGCAATACCTCGGCCGCACCAGCCGTATCCACAAACAACAACAGTTTTACCTGCAATAAGGACATTTGTTGAACCCATTATCGAATCAAAAGTTGATTGTCCAGTTCCATATCTATTATCAAATAAATATTTAGTATATGCATCATTTACAGCAATAACTGGGAATTTTAATGCTTTATCTTCCGCCATAGCCTTAAGTCTGTGAATTCCAGTGGTGGTTTCCTCACATGCACCCATTATATTTTCTATAAGTTCTGGTCTTTCCTTATGTACCAAAAATATCATATCTGCCCCATCATCAATTAAAATGTCTGGCTCATGATCAAGTACTTTATGGATAGTTTCATAGTATTCTTCTGTGGTTTCTTCTCTCCAGCCGTACATATTAAGGCCCATAGTTGCCCCTGCAGCTGTAGCATCATCTTGAGTTGAAAGAGGATTACATCCAGTCATTGCAACTTCAGCACCACCTGCTAAAAGTGTTAATCCTAAATTTATAGTTTTTGGTTCTAAATGTAAGCATGAAGCTATTGTAATTCCTTTAAATGGTTTTTCTTTTTCGTATTCTGCTTTTATATGCTCTAAAACAGGCATATGCCTTTGTACCCAATCTATTTTTTTCTTACCTTCGGGTGCAAGTGAAATATCTTTTACATCATAACTCATCTTTTCACCTTTAACATTGGTTGTGCTTAAAATAAAGCTTAAAATTAGCTATTTTATCATAATATATGAATTTTCCAATGTACACATATATAATCGATTATATTTAAACTTACTTTAGTATTATAGTGAATGAAATGTGAAAATTCCCTCAAAACACATAAACAAATTATCCTATTTAAATAACGTCAAAAATATTTGTTCATTCATTATATACAAATATTTAAATTTAAGTGCAGAATCTAAATGCAAATAAATCTTAATGATACTTTAATTACTTTTAGACATCTAAATCAGTTTAAATGACTAAATTCTGAATTATTTTTACTGAATAATTAATAAATAACATATTAAAATTAGTAATATTTTATATTATGCAGTATAATTGGCTAATTATTAACAATGTTTATATAATGATTCTTTCTAATCTTTAGATATGGAGAATCATGAAGAAATCCTGGATCCCGGTGTATATTATGAAAAGCTTCAGGGAATGTACATTGAAGAGTCTGATCTGAATTTATCCACCGATTTTGAAGCAAGAACAACATTGGTTAAACTAAATAGACTTCAAAGTGATGTTTCAAAATTAAAACACAGTGTATCTCAGGATATGAGAAACATAAGAAATTTGTATTTAGATGATTCCATAATAGAGAAACCTAAAGTCCTTGGTATATTCGGTAGCGGGAAAAAATTAAGTGCTACAGAAAAAAGAAAAAAGCTGGAAAAAGAACGTGAAAATAACCTTACTCCATATAAAGAAGTTATAGACATGATCGATGATTATATACTCCAAATTGAAGACCTTAAAAAATACATCGAAGACGAGGTATTAGAAACATATTCACGAATTCCAAAAACTATAAGAAAAATCTCTAAAGCTGATCTGAATAAGTAAATCTTTCACTTAACTTTAAAAGTTATATCAAAACTCTTTTTGAATCATAGAATAATTAGTCTTTCACTTATCTTAAAAGGCTATAAAAAAACTACTTTTTAATATTAAATCACAAAATAAGAAATTAATCTTTTTATAAAGGTTATAAAACTACTTTTTATTTAATTAAAATAATTCAGTTAAATCTTAAAAACATTAATTTAATGCTCATGATGTCCATGATCTTGTGCATAAATCACGTGTTGTATTAAATTGTAATGCTGGTTGGATTAAAGTAAATCTTATTTGAATTTTTTTTTAATTATATTAATTACAATTCCCATTAACTTTAAATTAACATTTTGAATTTCACATCAGAAATGAGTGTAATTAAAATAAATTACATTTTAAAACTTAAAAATAAAGAGGAAATTAATTTATAACTTCCCAATAAACAGAATTAGTGATACTGCACTAATTCAACGTCTTTTTCGTCCTTTTTGACTTTTTTCATAGCTTTTTTGAAGTATTTCATTTTAATATCTTCAGATTCCATGTCATGTCTGAGTGTCAGCATGGCCGCTTCACGGCATACAGCCTCTATATCAGCACCAACATATCCTGCTGTATTTTTAGCTAAATATTTCAAGTCTACATCTTCTGCAATTGGCATATCCTGAGTATGGACCTTGAATATTGCAAGTCTTGTTTCTTCATCTGGTTCATCAACTTTAACGTGTCTATCAAATCTTCCAGGCCTAAGTAAAGCCGGATCCATTATATCTATCCTGTTTGTAGCTGCGATAATTGCAACATCCTGCAGTTCTTCCATTCCGTCAATTTCTGTTAAAAGCTGGTTTACAACCCTCTGGGTAACTCCAGAATCAGTACTTCCTCCGCTTCTTGTGGATGCAATAGAATCTATTTCATCGAAGAATATAACAGTAGGAGCTGTTTGCCTTGCCCTTCTGAAAACTTCCCTTACACCTTTTTCAGATTCACCAACCCATTTAGATAGAAGCTCAGGACCTTTTATTGCAATGAAGTTGGAATCACTTTCGTTTGCAACAGCCTTAGCAAGTAAAGTCTTACCAGTTCCAGGAGGTCCGTAGATAAGGACACCTTTAGGTGGTCTAACTCCAAATTTTTCGAATTTCTCAGGATATTTAAGCGGCCATTCTACAGCTTCTCTTAATTCCTGTTTTGCTTTTTCAAGGCCACCTATATCATCCCATTTGATATCAGGAACCTGTACCAGGACTTCTCTAAGTGCAGATGGTTGAATTTCTTTTAAAGCCGCTCTAAAGTCAGCTTCTTTGACGATCATTTTCTGAAGAACTTCTTTTGGAATTTCCTCATCTGCTTTTATTTCTGGAAGGATCCTTCTTAAAACTCTCATTGCAGATTCTTTAGCAAGGGACTCTAAGTCTGCACCTACAAATCCATGTGTAACTTCTGCAATTTTCTCCAAGTCAACATCTTCATCTAAAGGCATTCCTCTTGTGTGTATTTGAAGTACTTCCAGCCTTCCATCTTTATCAGGGACTCCTATTTCAATTTCCCTGTCGAATCTTCCAGGTCTTCTGAGTGCCTGGTCAATGGAGTCTACTCTGTTGGTTGCACCAATTACAACAACCTGTCCTCTTGATTTAAGGCCGTCCATGAGGGTTAAAAGCTGTGCTACTGTCCTGCGCTCAACTTCGCCTGTAACTTCCTCACGTTTTGGTGCAATCGCATCGAGTTCATCTATAAATATTATAGATGGGGAATTTTCTTCAGCTTCTTCAAATATTTCTCTGAGCCTTTCTTCAGATCCGCCTACATATTTACTCATGATCTCAGGCCCGTTAATGGTTATGAAGTGAGCGTCACTTTCGTTTGCAACCGCCTTGGCAAGGAGTGTTTTACCTGTTCCAGGAGGACCGTGCATTAGTACACCTTTAGGAGGTGATATTCCCAGTCTTTCAAAGAGTTCCGGCCTTTTAAGTGGGATCTCTATCATTTCCCTTACTTTTTTAACTTCGTCTTTAAGGCCACCTATATCTTCATAGGTCACATCTACTATGTTTTTAACTCCTTCAAGCTTGGAGACATCTACAGGATTTGGTTGAATTTCAACGTCAGTCATTTGAGTGACTTTAACTACACCCTTAGGTTTTGTTGAGACTACTGCAAGTTTTATTTCCCCCATAGGAGACATGTTCATCCCTACATCCCTGAAGAACTCATCAAAAAGACTTCCTCTCATAGCTGTTGCTGGTTGCCTAAAACCAGATACAATTATATCTCCTTTAGTTAAAACTCTTCCTGCAAATGCCGCTCTTACATCTCCCTTGACCATTATTTGTTGATCTACAGGTGCTAAGACTACCTTTTCAGCATCCTTTGTATCTGCACGTGTTACTGTTATTTCTTCACCGATTGAAGCGCCTACATTTTTCCTTATGTGTCCATCAATCCTTATTATACCTAAACCAATGTCTGATTGAGATGATGCTGCTATTGCTGCTGTTATCTTCTTTCCTTCAATTTCTACTATGTCTCCATCTATAAGACCTAGTTCCTGCATACATGCCGGGTCAATTCTCGCAATTGATCTACCAACGTCTGACTGCGAAATTGCTTCTGCAACTTTTAGTTTCATTTCTTTATCAGCCATATTTTACCTCTTTTTATTTGATAATACTGATTTTATTTAATTAGAATTAATTTTAACTATGAATTATATTTTAGTTAACTTGAGTTACTATAATAGGTTGTCATTTATAGTATATAAATGTTTTGGTTTTAAGCATCATATGTGCATTCTTTTTAACAATAAGCACCATATATTATATTGTTAATAATAACATATGTAATTTAATTAACTTCTTTAAAAATTATGGGCCACTGCTTCAATTTAAACATAAAATAAAGATTTAAATCCATATTTTATAATATTAATTTATAAATCCGCCTAAACTTGATTATATCCATAATTCAGACATTATTTATACATATAAACAAATTTAAAGGCATTATTATGGATAAAATAATTATAAGCGCAGAAGAAGCGAAAAAAAGTTCATTTGAAGAATTATTTAAAAAACTATACTCCAGTAAAAAGGGAATTTCATCCTCTGAAGCCCAAAAAAGGTTCCAAGAGTATGGTCCCAATGAAATTTCTGAAAAAAAAATTAACCCTATTGTTAAATTCATTAAATATTTCTGGGGGCCAATGCCATGGCTTATAGAAGTAGCAATTATTTTATCTGCTTTAATTCAACATTTGGCAGATTTTGGGATAATATCTACACTGCTGGCTTTAAATGCCGTTGTAGGATTCTGGCAGGAGCATAAAGCAAGTAATGCTATTGAACTACTTAAAGAAAAATTGGCATTAAAAGCAAGGGTACTGCGTGATGGCAAATGGCAGGAAATATCTGCCAAAGAACTTGTTCCTGGCGATATTATACATATTGGTTCCGGAGACATTATCCCTGCAGATTCAAAAATAATGGACAGTATTTCTGCAGATGAATCTGCTTTAACTGGGGAATCCCTCCCTGCAGATAAAAAATCTTCAGATATTGCTTATTCTGGTTCAGTTGTAAGCCAGGGAGAAACAAATGCAGTTGTAACTGCAACTGGACTAAACACTTATTTTGGTAAAACTGCCCAGTTAGTAGAAAAAGTCCTCAAACACGGTCAAACACAAAGTGTTTGACGTATTCACAATCTTTGATTGTGATGTTTGCGAAATTACATTTCGCAACCGCAAAAAACTTTTGGTTTTTTGCATGTCCCAAAATCAAAGATTTTGAGGACATCGAAAATTGAAAATTTTCGAATGCTTTGTGTTTGGGACGCCAAAAATCAAAGATTTTTGAGCGCTGAAACCAAAAGTTTCCTTCAAAAAACTGTTATAAAAATTGGAGATTATTTAATTATACTGGCTGCGATTATGGTAGCAATCATTTTTATAGCTTCATTGTTCCGACATCAAAGTCTTTTTGATACACTGCAGTTTGCACTTGTCCTCGTGGTTGCATCAATACCTATAGCTTTACCTGCAGTACTTTCTGTTACAATGGCTGTCGGCGCAGTAGCTCTGGCAAAAAAAAGAAGCAATAGTAAGCAAACTGGTAGCTATTGAAGAAATGGCAGGCGTGGATGTATTATGCGCCGATAAAACAGGTACAATTACCAAGAATGAATTAAAACTTGGAGAAATAAAAACATTTGATGGATTTAAAGAAGATTATGTGCTTCTCTATGGCAAAATAGCATCACCACAAGACAGTAAGGATCCAATAGATGTTGCAATACTCTTCAAAACTAAAGAACAGCCTATTGAAGAATACAAAATAATTAAATTCAAACCATTTGATCCAGTTTCAAAGCGCACTGAAGCTTCAATAGCCAGCGAAAGTAAACATTTTAAAGTTTCAAAAGGTGCAACTCAAGTTATATTATCTCTTACTGGTGAAGATAAAAAAATCGCAGAGAAAATGAATGAATATGTAGATAAATTCGCTGAAAAAGGATATCGTGCACTTGGAGTTGCAATAACTGATAAATCAGGAAAATGGCAGTATGCAGGTCTTTTTGGGCTTTATGACTCTCCACGTGAAGATTCAGCAGAAACCATAAAAACAGCTGAATCAATGGGGGTAAATGTAAAGATGGTGACTGGAGACCATATTGCAATTGCAAAAGAGATCTCTAGAGAGGTTAATCTTGGAACTAACATCATTATTCCTAAAGACTTTGTCGATAAAACAGATAGAAAAGCAGAAAAAATTATTGAGGAAACAGACGGGTTTGCAGAGGTTTTCCCAGAACATAAATATCATATAGTTGAATTACTTCAGGATAAATGACATATTGTAGGTATGACTGGAGATGGTGTTAACGACTCTCCTGCACTTAAAAAAGCCAATGTAGGAATTGCAGTAGCAGGAGCAACAGATGCTGCGAAATCAGCTGCTTCAATTGTCTTTACCCAACCTGGAATTTCCGTAATAATAGATTCCATAAAACAAAGCCGCAAAATTTTCCAGAGGATGAACAATTATTCTATTTACAGGATAACAGAAACCATCAGGGTTTTATTTTTCATTACATTATCTATCCTCATATTCCAGTTTTACCCAATTACCGCTTTGATGATCGTTTTACTAGCACTGCTAAATGATGCACCAATTATGACAATCGCTTACGATAATGTAAAATATTCAAATAAGCCAGAAAAATGGGATTTAAGAATTATATTAAGCATAGCTACTTTTCTTGGAGTTTTAGGAGTTATAGAATCATTTTTTGTCCTTTATCTTGGAATTAACGTATTAAAATTATCTCTTCCAGTTCTTCAATCTTTTATTTATCTTAAACTTTCGGTTGCAGGTCATTTAACTGTTTTTATGGCCAGAACAAAGGGCCACTTCTGGGAAATCAAACCTGCACTGCCTCTATTTATAGCTATTGTAGGTACACAAACAATAGCCACCTTAATTACAGTTTATGGAATACTGCTGCCTGCCATGGGCTGGTTTTTAGCAGGTATTATCTGGGCAGAGGCTTTAACTGCATTTTTCATAATTGATGCCATAAAAGTTCGCTTCTACAAGCTTCTGAGCCGAGAAGGAGTCGATGTATATAGCTAGGCCCCTAAATTAAAGACAAAACTTATACTTAATATTTAAGTTATAAAAAAATAAATAAAATGGTAATCTTAACAGATTAATTATTTATTTTCACTGAACTACTATAGTTCCAGTTATGGTAGAGTTTAATGCATCATGATAGCCATAAATACCAGTTTTATCGAAGAAGAAGTTATAACTATCGCCAGGATTTAATGTATTACTTTGAAATGCTCCACTATCGCTCACTATTTGATGCTGTGTGTTATCATTATTTATCCATTGAACATTAGTACCTGACTTTACTGTAATCTTATTAGGATTAAATGCCATATTCTGGATAGAAATTGTGGTTGCAGCAGAAGTCATATTTGTACTGTTATTTGCCATAGAAGTGTTATTTCCCATACTTTGATTGGTTGAATTATTCATACCTGTTTGTACATTTGGATTTGAACTCTGTGCATAATAAAGATATACACCGGCCACGATTATAATGATTATAATTATAATCAATGCCAGAAGTCCCCTATTTGTTTTTCTATACACTTTTATCCTCCATTTTAACATTTCTCAATATATTTACTTTATTAATTATGTTAATATTATTATTAAAATATAATGATTTAAAGTCTATCTTTATGAATACCAAACAGATTATTAATGAAAAAAATGAATTTAATTATTTAATTTTATATTAATCTAATTCATTTTTAATCCAATAAACTAAATATTATTAACGCTAATTTAAGTTAAGTTATTAAATAATGAATAATAAATGGCCAATTTTAATATACTATAAAATTAAACGGCCATTTTATTTCAGTAGCAGGTCATTATCACTATTTCTGGATTATAATCAAACATTTATATATTAAAATTTCTGGACAGAAAGTAATAATAGTTTTGAAATTTATAATAATAATAGCCTAAAAAGCCACAATGACCCTATTCAAACAGTGCTAAAAGGTGATAATATGAAAATTTCTGAGGAATTAAAAGGAAAAGAAGTTGTGGATAATTCTGGAAATAGAATTGGGAAGATAAGCGACGTAAAACGGAACCCCGAATCTGATAAAGTTGAATCTATAGTCATTACGGAAGGAGGAGATGCAACCAAAATGGGACTTGGAGATAAAAAAGTCGTTTCATACACTAATGTTGACTCCGTGGGAGATAAAATAGTTTTAAGAGGATCTCTTTCCAGATAAAGTTTAAAAAAATTAAGTATTTGTATTGTATGTCGGCCTAAATAATAGAAGGTGATTAAAAATGGATGATAGAGGGCAATATTCGATATTATACTGGCTAATAGTTATAATAGTCATTATAATAATACTCAAATTACTTGGCGTTTGGTAATTAAGTATTTAAATTTAATTTCACAAGATAGTCCTTTTACAAACCAATCTACAGCATATTAGGTTAAATCCACATAAATTTTACTTTCATAGCTCCACAGATATATAACAATAATTCATCACTTAAACTTTTATTTTTGGGAATGGTTAAAATCAGGTGCCTAACATGCCAGAATCCACTGTAATTATATTTGCATTGATAATATCATTGATTTTTGTATTTGTTCATTTAAGTTCCCACAAAATTTACGGGTTTTCAAAACGTTATAAAAAGAAAATACTATCTTTTTCGGGAGGAGTAGCCTCTGCATATGTATTTTTAGATTTATTACCCCTAATTGAAAATGCAGACCCGCATCTCCATGCTATTCTTGGTAATACTCCCATAATAATGATATTTCTGGAAAAAGCAATTTTTGGAGTGGCATTTATTGGATTTTTAGTGTTCTTTATACTGGAATATCTGGCATTAAAATCAAGGGGCAACAAAGCCCAGCAAACAACAAAATCCCTAAAAGAAACAAATGCTTCTAAAAACGTGTTTTTGCTTCATATAAGTTTAACTGCAGTTGTAAGCCTTATAATATGTTATTCCCTGCGATTTGAGATTTTAACCACAGGCCTTGGGGTTGCAGTTTATACAATAGCACTTTCACTCCACTTTTTTATTTCAGACCGATCTATGGAAGAACACTATGGTGCACTTTACGTAAAATACGGGCGTTATTTACTGGCACTAATGCCCATACTGGGATGGTCTTTATCAATATTATTTCCAGAACGAACATCAGAGGCCTATGTACTGCTAGCATTTATTGCAGGTGCAGTTTTATTCAATGTAATTAAAGATGAAGTACCCAGCGTGGGAACCGGCAAACCCATATCTTTTTTTACAGGAGCGTTATTATATTCTGGGCTTATTTTAATTTTACCGTGGATCCACTAGAAATCAGATTATTTAAAAAAAAAAGAAATTATTAAAATAACTACATTCCCCTTCTTTCTTCACCCCATGCCTTAGCTACATCTGTAGGAGAATTAAACCTATCTTCAGGTAAATTCTGTATAGCATGCACAACATTTTGACTTGCATTGTTCTTTTTAGCTTGCTGAACTAAATCTTGTTTATCTGCAGGGAAATTTATGCCTTTTAAGGCTGTCAAAAATCAGAGATTTTTGACGCGACAAAATTTTCAATTTTGTCAGATTTTTCTATTTCTGAAGTTATTCCACCACGACGAGTTCCACCACGACGTGCCATGTTATCACCTCTTTTTTTATTTTGGGGGTTTCGGAAATAACGTAGTATTTCCTTCAACCTCTAAAATTTTTTATTTTGGGGTTACAAAATTCAGAATGAATTTTTAACAACCTCTAAAATTTTTTATTTTGGGTTCAAAAAATCAGAGCATTTCAAAAACGCAGTTTTTGTATGCTTCAAACCTTAAAGCTCCGATTTTTAAGATTTGGCAGATTTTTCTCAACCCTTTTTCAATTGGTTATCCTAATTATAAGATAACTGTTAAATGACACAAGTTACATTATAAACTAAAAATTCGTGCAGATATCTTTTAAAATTCACTTTTCATGTTTGGGTTACACTTTTGAAGTTCATACTTTAAAAATATTACTTTCTTAGAAATAATTAATATTCATTAAAATGAAAGTACTAGTAGTCAAAACTTTAAAAAAAGGAGGTTGGTATTCTGCCATATAAAAACAAAGAAGATTTACCCGCACAGGTGAAGGAAAATTTGCCAGAACACGCCAAAGAAATTTATTTGAAAGCATTTAACAATGCATGGGATCAATATAAAGAACCAAAAGAACGCAGAGGGAACGAATCAAGAGAGCAAACTTCCCATAAAGTTGCATGGGCCGCAGTAAAAAATGAATACAAGAAAGATAGCTCTGGAAAATGGGAGAAAAAATGAACGAAAGTGAAGGTAAAGTACTGGGTTTCAAAGCAATAGGCACTGTTACTAAAGCAGATTATAATATATTAGTTCCAGAAGTTCAAGCACTTGTAGATGAAGAATGATCAATCTCATTACTTTTAGATTTGAGGCAGTTCAAATGGGAAGATACAGGCGCATGGGTGGCTGATATAAACTTTAGCCGTACCGCGATAAATAGATAAAATGTCCATTGTAGGAGATAAAACCTGGGAAAAGTGGATAACAATACTTGCAAATCCTTTTTATTCCAAAGAAGCGCGATTTTTTTATTCATAAAATATAGATTCTGCTTGGAAATGGTTAAAAGGGCAAATCCAAGCTCAATATTGCAACACAAATCATCCCAGCAATAACACGCCGAATATTCCCCTGTAAATAAGAATTAAAATTATAAATATAGAAAGTAAGGAAGTCCACAGTATCAACGCGATATGTGTCATCTTTTTAGCCCTGCTTATCATTTCAGGACGGATAGGCCTGATTTTTTGAGCTTTAAATGTTACAACACCAGCCAAATTAACGCTGACCAGGTTTATAAAAAATAATAGAAATGCACCTAATGCCAGAGAAAAATGTCCAGAGCCAAACAATAATCCACAGGTTACAAGTGGGGGGAGCAATGCCACTGCAACCATTACCCCAATTAAAGTTGTATTGAAACCTGAGGTAAATGCCAATGCCCCTGCAATACCCGATGCAAAAGCCAGAGTTATACTCCCCAAATTAGTTTTAGCCCGTAGTGCAATTTCTGGAACACTAGGATTAACTGTAAAAATTAACCCTAAAAATGAAGATAGAATAAAAACTACAAAAAGCCCAAAATAGTTAGTTTTAATTGATTCTACAGCTAATTTTGCGTCTCCCAATATGGTTGCAAGTGATAAAGCCATATTTGGCCCTAAAAAAGGTGCAATTACCATAGCCCCAATTATAACTGCAACATTATTATTTAAAACACCGATAGTTGCAACAATAGATGATAAAATTACCATAAGAATGTAAACCCTGGATAACCTGGCAAGATCAGATATATTCGAATATATTTCATGGCGGCTCAACCTATCTACAAGTTCTCGTGGGTCCAAACGGTCTGTCAATTCTTCAAGGGTGCTATCACCTTTATCAGGAGGCTCTCCATATTTTGACACTACCCTCCCAATAGGTTCAGGTACTGGAAGTGAAGCTTCTACAGGGACTAAACTTACCCTAAAACCTTTTAAATTTGAAAACTTCTTTTGTAAAAGGTTAATTAAAGATTCTGTTTTTTCCCTCCTTATAATTACATTAACAACTATCTGTTCATCAGAAGACTGAACATCCCAGTAGTTAAGCACATCATATCCCTTTAATATATTTTTGATTTCCTTCAAAATTCCATATTCAGGTATAACAACTATAATCAATCGATAGGCCATAAAATCCACCAGATACGCTGATTATAATTATATTATTAAAAATAATTAAATTTTTCATATAATTTCATAGCATGAATATAAATAACTACAGCATTATGAACAAATACATTTAATACAATACTTTTTCATTTTCTCTCAATAAATTATATGAAACCTTATTAATGCAAATAAAATAATTAAAATTGACGCCAATAACATAATCGATTTTTTAGCAATTATTTTAGCTTTCCTAGATTCTTCCGCTTCAATTGGTTTAATATCTTGTGCCATAAATGAAACAGTTGCCGCAAGGTTAATGCTGATTAAATTAACTAAAAACAGCAAAAATGCACCAAATGCCAGATAAAAATTCCCAGATCCCATAAGAAGGCCAAATGCAGCAATTGGAGGCATAAGTGCCACTGCAATCATCACTCCCACCAAAGCACTTGTTAACCCTGTAGTTAAAGCTAAAGATCCTGCAAGTCCTGATGCCAAAGCAAGAAAAAAACTGCCCCTCCCAATATCAGTTCTCAAGATTATGGAAGGATTCTGAGGGTTAACTGCAAAAATCATTCCAACTGCTACAGAAACAGCAGTTGCAATTAAAAACCCTATTAAATTAGTTTTAACAGATCTAACAATAAATTTCCTATTTCCCATAACAGTCGCTAAAGATAAACCTATATTCAGACCTAAAAGTGGAGCTATGATCATCGCACCAATTATTACTGCCACATCATCATTTAAAAGCCCAATAGATGCAACAAAAGCGGATGCTGCAACAAGGATCATGTATACCCTGGTGAGCTGGCTCATTTCAGAAACACGTGCATATATCTCTTCCCTACTGATCCTTTCAGATTGTATTTTCGCTTCTGACATTTCAATATCAGGTTCTTCTTCAGGAAAGGGAATATAAGTTTCTATTGGAATTATTATTATTCTAAAACCATCAAGCCCATAAAACTCTTTTTGAAATATTTCCAGTAATTCTTCAGATCTGTCCATTTTAACAATAATATCAAATTTTAAATGAGTTTTAGAAAATACAGAATAAGAATAATCCATTATGTCCATTTCTTTTATTATTCTTTCACTCTGTTCTTTTTTATCATTGGGCAAAACTATTTGAATTAACCTAAAAATCATTATTAAATATTTTATATTTGTTATTATAATAATTTATTGCGGATTAATTCATTTATCAAGCAAACAGCCAAAATATTCAATAAAGAACATCATTTCAAGTTATCCACTTAAATAAAATATTAAAATATATTATATGACATGTGCATGAACTACTTCCTGTTAAATAGTAATTATCTCAAACATATAGTTTCAACGATGCACATACACCATTTGCACAAATCCCTGACATTAATATTAAAATAAATCCATTTAAATCTGACTCACCTTATAACAGCACCAAACCCTTTCAAGAGATTCTCAACATCAAAGCGGGCATCAGGGTTTATAACTTCATATTTAATGGTAATGCTTATCTTTCCAGACGGTATTTGACTTCCCCGATACATATCATCAACTGAAGCATCAATAACCCCTTTTAAGTCCTCAATCGTATTTACAATGATATCTGGACTGCAGTTTTCTGGAAATACCGCAGAAACATAGTAAGTTTTATGAGGGTAATTTTCAACTTTCAGGTCGTACATTTCTTTATCACTTAAAATTTCAACATTAGATAATTTCAGCTTTGTTTTTTTGCCATCGATATCCAAAGTTAAAAAATCAGGGGATAAATCTTTTAAAATTCCAATATGTACTTTTCCAGAGTATATATGCCTTAAACCTACTTCTTTACCTACAGACCCTTTAAGGATATTTACTTCCTCGGTTAAGGCAGATATTGCTTTATCTGACCTTCCAAGTGCGGCTTCCAGGTCATCCATATGTTTTGCAGCAGATCCCATAACTTTCACGAACCCTTCCTCATTTCCACTTGAAATCATTTCATTAAGCTCTTTATAAATGGAAATAAATGTTTCATGTGTTTTTTTAGTATACTTATTATGGGTTTGTATAGAATAGTAAAGGTAAGGATTTTGAGCCACAATCCTTGCAATCATATCAACCATAAGATCATATATTGGGCTTGCAAAATTTCGAGATTCTTTAATATCTACATCCAGCTTTTCTATGGTCGCTGCAATACTTATATAAGCTAAATGAGTCAGACCCTGCACAACGCTCATCATTTGGTCATGTATCTCAGGAGTTGTAACTATTATTCGTGCGTTTTCTTCTTTAAAGAAATTATAAACTTTATCATACCATTTACCTTTATTAATAGGCGTAACTACGATTACTTGACCATCTAATGATCTTATCCTTGGACCAAACATTGGATGAATTGGTAAAACTTCAACACCATGAGGAGCATATTCCTGCATAATTCGGGAAGGTTCTTCTTTTACAGAAGTAACATCCATAATTAAAGAGCCTTTTTTCATAACTGGAGCTACTTCTTTTATAGCAGAGGATGTAACATCTATAGGAACTGAAACTATAATTATATCTGCATGTGATGCTGCGCTGGTATTGCTTGAGGTATAATCAACTCCCAATTTTTTTGAAACCCTTTCCCCAGCTATTTCATCTCTTCCAGTTACAGTTATATCAAACCCTTTGCTTTTTAAAAATCTAGCAATCCACTCACCTAATCCCCTTGTGCCTCCAATTACTGCAATCTTCAAGAAAAAATCTCCAATTCATTTTTTTAATATAATCAGATTTATTTTATACTCTTTTTTATGCTTATCTTATATAAAAAAATAGTTAAATTAGTGAAAATTTTGGGATTAATTCTTACAGATCTTTTATTTAGGATTATTCCCTAATTTCTGTGTGATATATCCCACAAAGAACATGCCCAATATATAATAACCTGTGAAAATAACTTAAAAAGCATCATGTTAAAAAATAAAGGTGTATAAAGACTTATTTCCAAATTATATTTTAATAGTAAAATAATAATTAATATAAATCAAAATGAAATTTTAGATAATGTTAAAAGACCACATATATTCTTTAATAATACAGTAACAACATCTCTTATTTTTAGTTGATTTTGTTTTTACTATAATGCAAAATCAGTTTATCCCCAGATTTATGATTAATGAAATTTTACAAGATTTAGACCTGTAAATAAGGTAGAAATACATTACGCAGCAGCAAATATTAAAAGATTTAAATTGTACTAAAACTTAGATTATAGGAGGCATTTAGTGTCAGATGAAAAAATTCTGATAGTTGAGGACGAAATCATCGTTGCAATGGCTCTAGAACAAAAATTGCTAGATCTAGAGTATGTCATAGTGGACAGTGTTAGCACCGGCGAAGATGCGGTCAAATGTGCTAACCAGTTAAAACCAGACTTAATATTAATGGATATAATTTTAAAAGGGAAAATGAATGGTATAGAAGCTGCAAAGCAGATAAAAGATAAATTAGATATCCCCATAATTTACTTGACAGCATATTCTTACAGTGAAGTGGCAAAGTATGTTCCCATAATAGAGCCCTATGAATATTTAGTTAAACCATTCAAGAAAAGTGAATTGAATAATCATATTAAAATGTCTCTTTCAAATCATAGAACAAAAAGGGTGGGAAATACCAATAAATCATTAACTAAATTTCAGGGCTTTGTTAGAGCAACAAGAAACTAAAATCTACTTAAATAGTTGAAATCCAAGACAAATTATATCTACAATCTTTCAATTATGTTATAATCCATTAAATTCAATTAAATTTGTTATTTTATGATAAATTATAACCAAAACGCATGCCCGTGAGGTTGTGCAAAATAATGTAATTTATATTCCCTGCAGAATATCCAGAATTACATGTTTTTAATAACCCATAATAAGTATAATTCATGCACGTTGGACATTAGCGACTTAAAATTGTAAATTAAAAGTTGAATATAAAAATAAAAAGTTGAATTTAAATTATAATTATATTTCAATAGCCCTAATCTCTTTTTTCTTAGCTCCTCCAGCTATACCTTCAATAGCGTCCAAAAGGTCCAGGACTCTATCATTTTTAAAAACACTTCCAAAACCTTCAAACTCAGAGGTGCTTTTTAAAAATAGGCCTTTTCTTTTCATGGAGGTACCTCTCTCATTTAATGGATTGATTTCTACCATTATTGTTTCCCTATTATCATTTGCAGGTGTTTTAACCAGAAATACTCCTTCAACATTAGTTGGTACTCTTTGCCATGGTTTAACATCTTTTAATGCTTCTTTTATTTTATTTTCTAACTCTGTACTCATTTAATACCTCCAAATATAGTTTATATAGCTATTTATACACAGCACAGCTTACATATATTCATAAATATACTATTATAATTATTATATAATTTTAAAATATGCTATTTAAATGATTTCCAAGTAAAAACATTGGATTATCAAGAATTATAATTTTTACAATTAAATAATTGATTTACCCATTTCTGCGGGTTAATTTTTCAATTTTTACCCAAATTAACTTAAAAAAAGATCTATAAAAATAGAGAACATAATCCATAATAACAAAATCCAAATTTATTTTTCTTTTAAAATTAAATAATAGAAATAAAAGAGATTATAAAGAAAAAAATCGTTTTAAATTAAAAATTTAAAATAATATTTAATTTAAGAGATAAATAATTTAAAGAAGAGAATTTTCAAAAAGTTAATTTTATTAAGGTTAATTCTTAAAATAACAGTTTAAATGGTGTGAAAATGCGTATTGTTCATCAAGATACAAAAAGAGGAGTAATTGAAATTATTCCTGAAACATTAGACGATCTCTGGCATTTATCACATATTATAGAGCCAGGAGATTTAATATCATCTAAAACTACCCGAAGGATACAGGATACAACAGGGGAACGTTTAAGAAGTGATAGAGGTATTAAAAAAACATTTTTTATAGGTATAAGGGTAGAAAGTATAAATTTTCATAAATACACCGGGAAATTAAGGGCAACAGGAATAATAGAACAGGGCCCTGAAGATCTGGTTCCACTTGGAACTCACCATACACTTGATTTGAAACTTAAATATTCAGTTAGGATAACAAAGGAAAAGTGGTCAAGATGGGTTCTAAAAAGGCTGAAAGATGCTGTTGACTCATCTAAAAAGCCATCAGCGATTATAGTGGCCATTGAAGAAGATGTTGCAGATCTTGGGATCATCAGGCAGTATGGAATAGAATACTACGGGCCCATAATAGGAGGAATATCTGGAAAAAGAGTTATCTCCAAAAATAGGGGGAAAAATATAACTGATTTCTTTGATGAAGTCGCGAAAACTTTACTTGGGTTTGAAGATATTCAGGGCATAGTTGTTGCTGGGCCTGGATTTGGAAAAGGTGACTTTTACGATTATTTAAGCCAGAAATATCCAGAACTTGCCAAAATTGCTACAGTAGAAAATACAGGTACTGGAGGACGAGTTGGAATAAGAGAGGTCCTTAAAAAAGGTACAATCGAGCAAATGGCTACTGAGGGTCGAATAGCTCATGAAATGAGATTAATGGGAAAAGTCCTGGAAGAAATTGGAAAATCATCTAATTTAGCGGCATATGGAAAAAATGAGGTTACAAATGCAGCTAATGCAGGTGCAGTAAAAAGGCTACTTGTTTTAGATGAAATGGTGCGTGAAGAAGATACTGAAAGTATTATGAACCTTACAGAAAGCACCGGCGGCAAAGTAACTGTAGTAAGCAGTGAACATGAAGGCGGAAAACAGCTGAAGGCATTAGGTGGAATTGCGGCTATTTTAAGGTATAGTTTGAGGTAAATATTAATATAATAAACTTTTTTTGTTTTATTTGAAATTAAATTAACATTTCAGGCCATCTTATCATTCAAAAGTAAAGTTTTTCACTCATATTCACAAAAACCTTCGAAAACAAAGCATTCGAAAATCATAGATTTTCGATGCCCTCGAACACTGTCAAACATATTATGTTTGATGCAGCAAAAATCATAGATTTTTGCATGTTTCATGTTCGGGGCCTAGGAAATATAACAAAATCATTAAAAAATCTCTGATTTTTTATGCGTAAAAAATGTTGTCAAAATTGAAAATTTGACACCGTGAAAATCAAAGCTTACAAAACCTTAAAAAATCTCCAATTTTTTATGTAGAAAAATGCTTTGCATTTTTCTAACTTTGGTTTTGTGCATTCAAAATCCTCAAAAATCGTAGATTTTTGGGACTGTCAAACGCAAAGCGTTTGAGCATTGGAAATCGAAGCCTACAAAAATCTTTGATTTTTGTGGCGTCAAATCAAAGATTTGACAGATTTCCAAAGGTTAGAAAATACCTTGTATTTTCTAAAATTCGTAGAATTTTGAAAGATTTTCGCATGCATAACATTTTTACAGCTGTCAAAATTTGCAATTTTGACGCGACAAATCGAAAGATTTGTCAGCTTTGATTTGCTGCCCTGAAATCCTACGAGGGTTTCCTACGGCGTCAAATCGAAGCTGGAGAAAAATGTTAGCAAAATCGTAGATTTTGCTACATGTGAAAATTTTCAATTTTCACAGGCTTCGGCTTGAGAGATTTTTACATGTCTATTATCATTTGCATGGTTTCTACTTCATTAACATGTTAACTGGTAATTTAAATTGAACTTGTTTTAAAAAATTCCATTTATTTAATCAAAAATTACATACTTAACTTAATAGTACTATTTGCACAATACTCCCGACATGAGCAAAGTTTTTAAGATATATCGAATAAAGGAAACACTTTAACATTTTGGAGGAGTATTAATAAAAAAAATAACCAGAATTAGTCTAATTATCATATTTATCATTTTAGCCTCATTACTTATAGGATTAGATTTGAATAAAGCATCTATTAACATTTTCTCAGATAATAAGACCACTGGAGAGGTTATAGGAAATACAAGTTATGGTTATGTGGAAAAAGAAATTTATGGAAACCAGAGCTCCAATGAAACTGTAGTAATAATTACAGGTGTTCATCCCCGTGAATCTGGATTTCACAATGCTACTGCAGCTGCAGTAAAAGACAAGTCAAAAAATTTATCTAAAAAATATATCCTTTACAGGATCCATGTCACAAAAAACGCGCTGAATTTTGATACAGGTAGAATGAACGGGCAGTTACTGGCAAATAAATTTGTAGTCCCCGATGTAATTAAAATCAAACCCCAGATCGCTGTAGATATACACGAAGATTTAGGAGAATCTGTAGGTTACAGGTACAACCGGTTTATATATCCCATCTCTAAGGATAATGAAACTCATAATTACTTAACCAGTATCACCAAAAATATGTCATTTTTAGAAATTTATTCTCCAGGTGGATCAAGTCCATCATACGTTACAAAGCCCATAGCACGCAAAGGAATTCCTGCTATAGTGTATGAGACTTATAAAAAGGATTCATATGAAAAAAAATATTCTGATGCATGCCAGTTTATTGATATACTGGACAAATTGTAAATTTACAATTTCTTTAAATTTTTTGCATTCAAAGCCCATAGTTTTTTATTAAACAAATATGCGTAAATTAGAACATTAACAAATTTAATATAGCTCCATCCCTAATTTTTAATACAGGTGAACCAATGTATACTGAGATCATTCTAGCATTCATAATATCTGCTATTTTAACACTGCTGTTTAGCTGGATAATTAAAAAAAGCGGCAGTAGTTTATATACCAGTGTTAGGGGAGGAACACCTCGTGCTGTTGGAATTGCACCATTCATAGTTATATTGTTATTTTTACCTTTAAATTACAGTTATCTTGTAGCTTTAATTGGGATTTTTGCATTTTTAGATGATTTAATTGGAAGGAAAAAAACTAAAAGACTGCCGTTCGAGATAGGTCAGCTTTCAAGAGGCATAGGGATGCTTGCTGTAGCTGTAATTGGATTTTTTTATGTTGGACCCGCTTCAATCTTGATTGCACTTATGATTCAGCCTTTAAATATTGCAGATATGCAGCCAGGAGCTGCATGTTCTACTGTGATTATTATGTGCATTCCTGCGCTTATTTTAGCAGTGCCTGCGGGATTATCCATTTATATTCCTCTGGTTGTTCTGGCAGCGTGTATTGGCTACGCCCCGCTTGATTATAAAGGAAAGATCATGATGGGCGAAATTGGAAATCACTCATTTGCTGTAGCACTTGGAATTGCTTATGCCGTTTTAGGTGGAGTCTACGGCAGTATTTCCAGTATAGGATATTCAATTGGGAGTTTTTTAGGAGCATTAGCCTTATTTATCGTTACATTATTTGTTATAGCATTTATAAGAAGAAAGAATCTAAACATCTTTTTAGAGGAGAAACTAGGCATAAAAAATCCATATTTTGGAGATTATATTATGGATGTTCTTACTGGAGGGGGCCTTGGAGACTTAATACGTAAAATCATCCTTGGAAAACGTGAAATCGTTATAAAAAGGCATGTATTTAAAATTTTAGGATTTAGAAGACTTGTATATAACCCTCATGCTTACAGATAATAAATAAATTTCAATTTATTGAAAATTACAAAAAGCAGTGCTATAAAATCATATTTTTCTAGTTATTCCAAATCAAAAATAAAAAAAATATTTTTTTTAAGATTTTATTTGAGCCTTATGTAACCTAAAATAGCAATAATTATACCAAATACAGGCCATATTACTCCAGAATAAATATCTTTAAGGTAAACAAAGCTGTAAACTCCGAGAATTATCATTACAACCGCACATAAATATACAATTAAGTTTGCTACTTTCATAGAACTTAATCGTCTTTTTTAAGTATTTAAGTCTTTTCAAATGTTTTTAACCAGCAGATGTAATGAGATTTTATTACACCCTAAATTTTAGTACTGGCTAAATTTTAATCTAGATACCTTTCTTTGATTTTGTACCCTAGAACTAGTCTAGGTTGCCTAATTGATAATTTTAACAGCAGTAACGCTATAAGCAAACATTTAAATATTTTTAGGGCAAATTATTAATATTAATTATTAAAATAATATGTAATAGAACAATAAGGGATAATATATGAATATAAGATGGAATTTATCCAAATTTAAGCCTTTAATAATTATAATTTTGGTATTTATACTTGCATTTTCCCTTAGAATACAATCAGCTTATTTACCTGGAGTATCTGGAGAAGTAAAGCCCAATTTCCAGGATCAAAATGGGCTTCCATATTTCAGTGAAATGGACTCATATTACAACTACAGGATGACATACGATTATCTCGATCACAATTATCTAGGTGACACAGTACTGGGAGGCAGTCCCTGGGACCTGCACTCTTATTATCCTTCAGGTAGGCCCGCAGCATATCCCCCGCTGATTGTTTATATTACAGTATTTATTTATGAATTAGTTAATTCATTCGTAAATGCACCTTTAAATGAGATTGCTATCTGGTTAGCGCCATTTATAGCATCATTAGCCGTTGTCCCAGCATACCTATTTGTAAGGAAACTTACCAATGAGTATGGGGGGATAGCTGCAGGAATTTTAGTTGGTACAGTCCCAGCATATTTTACCCACACATTTGCAGGATTCTTTGATACTGACATGTTCAACATGCTCTTTCCAATCTTAATTGTAGGATTTTTTACTGCAAGTATCACTGAAAGTAATATTAAAACCAGATCAGCCTATGTATCATTATCAGCGGTTTTTCTGCTTGTTTATTCTATGGCCTGGGAAGGTTGGTGGTACATTTTCTATTTGCTAGTTGGGACAGCCTTTGTATATCTCCTGATTTCAAATTACATGTTTGAAATGGAAAACATTAAATCATTTAATTACTATTTCGATAAAGTCAAATATATTATGCGTCAGCCCGCACTCTTTTCATTAATTACGTTTGTAATTTTAAGCATTACATTATTAAGTGTTTATTTTGGGCTTCCCGGACTTATAGATACTTTGACAAGATCTGCTGGTAATTCACAGCTACATACATCTCTCCAAATTACCAGTTATCCAAACGTATACGTATCCGTGGATGAACTTAAAATACCAACCATTACAGAAATTCTAGGAAAATTAGGCGGTATCATACCATTCATATTCGGCATTTTAAGCATTCCATGGCTTATATGGAAATTAAAACCAGAGAAAGCTAAAAAAGTGGAAAACATCCCTAAAAATAAAAGAAATACCCAGAAAAAAATAAAAATAAACGAAAATAGTACAGAGAAAAAGAATACAGTAAATCCCCATTTAATTAAAAATAAAAAGAATTATTTATTATATGCAATTTTGTTTACAATCTGGATTTTGATCATGGGTTTTGCTTTAACACAGGGGTCAAGATTCATTGAACAATTCTCAATACCAATAACATTAGGTGCAGGAGTGTTTGTAGGATTAATGACGCCTTATTTTGCAAAAAATATTCAAAATAAGAGGTACTGTACAATAGCCGCCCTGATATTAATTGCACTTGTAGCATATGCTCCCCTATCTTCAGCATATATATTTTCAAATTCAATATATCCCAATGTTGATGATTCAATGTACAATTCACTAACGTGGATTAAAGGTAACACACCCCAAAATACAGTTATAACTTCATGGTGGGACTTCGGCCACTTTTTTACTGCAGTGGCAGATAGGCCTGTTACCTTTGATGGGGGGTCTCAAAACACACCTCGTGCCTACTGGGTTGGAAAGGCACTGCTAACAAATAATGAGAATTTATCTGCAGGAATACTCAGAATGCTGACTTCAAGTGGTGATGATGGCTATTTAACCCTTGAAAATTATACAGGAAATACAGGTAAAAGTGTTGAAATACTGGATAAAATTTTACCTGCTGATAAACCGGCTGCCCAAGATATACTCACAAAAGATTATAACTTAACTCCTGATCAAGCCCAAAATGTGCTAAAATACACTCATCCAGCTAAACCATCACCACATGTCCTGTTATTAAATAACATGTACCTCCTTTCAAAATCATACTGGTGGTCCTACTTTGGGAGCTGGAACTTCCAAAATAACACAGGAAAAGGCTACAGTTATTCTGCTCAACAAGCGGCTTCCAGGCAGGTTAATGGCACAACAGTAATTTCAGCTCAAAACGGTATTGTTGCACAGATAAACGGATCAAAAGTAGTTGCAGGCTTTCAATATGAGCAAAATAACCAGATACACATACTGGAGCCTCATAAGTTAATTATGGTTCAAAACGGTAATGTCTCAATGAATAAGATCGTTTCTAATTCTAGCTCATTTAGTATAATCTTAGTAAAAGAAAATAATATTTATCTTGCTGTTATGTTAAATAAAGAACTTGAAGATTCCATGTTTACAAGATTATATCTTACAAAGGGTGCAGCTTTAAGTAAATTCAAGCTTTTACATAAAGAGGGTAAAATAATAGATCCATACGGCGTGATGATCTGGGCTGTTAGTTAAAATAAATAATTTCAGTTGTGCAACATTCTCCCTCAATTCCCTTTTAAAATCATATATCTTTATCAAATTTTTCTACTTCTAAATAGCTTGGATTTCAAACCAGCTTGAAATTACAAAATAGCAAATTATATAATATTTATTTTATAAAATGTATTAACGCCTGATTTAATTATACTATTGTAATGGCCCCACCAGGCAGAGTTATCTTCCGGCCATTGCCAAGTTCAAAGATAATTTTAATCTTGGGCTTGATTTAAAAAACAAAGGTGATAGAATGCATGCAAAAGATTTATCTGGAAAGGATATTGTTGATTCAAACGGAGATACAGTCGGCGTAGTTGATGATTTAGAAATAGATGTAACAAACAAAATGGTGACAGGCATTATAGCAAAAGAAGGCACTATCTCAGGAAAACTAGGTATGGGTGAAGAAAGAGTTATTTCTATGGACATGGTTGATGCCATAGGCGATAAAGTAATTTTAAGACGTATGGAAAGACGAATGTAGCGTTTCTTTCTTTACTTTTTTCTTTTTATTAGATAGTAATTTTTCTTTTTTGCCAAAACATTTATAAATAATTCCATCCATAGTCTATAGAAGATATTAGTGTTTATATATTAAAAGGAAGATTAAAAATGCTGATTTTAAACACACCCCATATTGAAGGGAAGAAAATAAGCGAATACTTTGGTCTAGTAACTGGAGAAGCACTCTTAGGTGCAAACGTGTATAAAGACCTTTTTTCAGGCGTTAGAGATGTTGTCGGTGGGAGAACCTCAGCTTACGAAGAGGAATTAAAAAAAGCACGGGAATTAGCATTGTCAAGTATGCAGGAAAAAGCAGAAAAACTTGGCGCAAATGCCATACTGGGTGTTCAAATAGCCTACCATAACCTCGGAGGAACTATGGGAAACACTATCCTTGTCACCATGTACGGTACAGCAGTGCACTATGAATAATTATCAAGGGTGATACTTCTTGTTAATTTCACTAAGAAACAGCATCATAGCCAAAAGATGGGGAATTCTTGCAGTAATTATAGGGACCACACTCGGGTTCATATCTGCCGTTATTTGCGTATACGCAAATTTAGTTATTTTCGGATTTAACATCATGTTTATAATATCTCCTTTAATTGCAGGGTTCAGCGAGGCATATGTAGCTCAAAAAAAGTAC
The DNA here is from genome assembly GCF_000745485.1 of Methanobacterium veterum. Classification (NCBI taxonomy): domain Archaea; kingdom Methanobacteriati; phylum Methanobacteriota; class Methanobacteria; order Methanobacteriales; family Methanobacteriaceae; genus Methanobacterium; species Methanobacterium veterum. The sequence goes on along the minus strand of NZ_JQJK01000014.1, from coordinate 69,635 downwards.
GGCAGGAGCACTGGAGCTATCAGCGCCCTTTTAATATTCATAATCATCAATATATACGGCTGGTTCTTCCCTAAAAATCCAATAACCCTTAATTTATTCACATTAGGAGGCATTGCACTTACCATACAGGCTGCTGTTCCAATACTCGTGAATTACCTTTTGTTTGTTGTTTTCCTCGGGACTATAACCTATGTTATAGGATTAGTAGGTAATTTAATCTCAAAACTACTTGGGAAAGAAATAGAAGAAATAGAAACTCCTAAAACTGCAGATTTACCGCAGTTAGATCTTTTGTTTGCAACCACAACTAATCTCAATGGAAAAAAAATAGTCAAAGAGTTGGGCTTAATTACAGGAGAAGCCATCTTAAAAGAAGAAAAAGATGAGAATTCATCACGTTTAGAAAAAATTGCCTCAAAAAATGGTTCAAATATAGAATATAAAATAGGACTTGTAAGAAATAATGCACTGCAAAACCTGGAAAGTGAAGCAAAAAAACTGGGTGCAAATGGTATTTTAGGCGTTAATATCGATTATAGAAGCGTTGGTGGGATCAAAGGGAGTACAGTAATAGTAACAGCTACCGGCAGTGCTGTGCTGTACGAATAAATCTTCAGCCCCTAAATTCTTATTTTTAAACCATGGTTGGGAATCTATTATATTTATTACAATACATCAGCAATGTTTATATAACATCCATACAAATTTTGATTTAAATTAGCATAACTCCATTTAACAAACTTAAAATTAGAATTAACTAATTTTAAATTATGAAAAATCATTTTAGTAAAACTAAAAAATGATAATGATTTCAAATGGATTTCAAATTTATAGATTTTTAATTAAAAGGTGAATAAATGAAAGTATTATTTATGGTTACAGGGCGCGGGATCGGAGGAGACGCCGCAATTGCCCTTAATATAGCTAAGGCACTGTCTGAACAGGGTGTCCAGTGTGAATTTGCCCTGAATCACGGCGCCAAAGGGTTGTTATTTGAAAAAAACGGCATAAAATGGCATGAAACAAGCATTCCCCAGGCGGGGGGGCATGCCGCCACTAAACTTACCCTTGTAAAAGGCGGTTTTAAAATTATCCAGGCTGTTTTTGAAGCTATAAGCCTGTACAGGAAACTAAAACCAGATGTGGTTGTAGGATCAATAGGTGGGGGAGCAGTAGTCGGATGCCTGGCAGCTAAAATTGCAGGTATTCCATCAGTGGGAGTTGTATCCACTCCAACTGATTCAAAAGTATCTAAATTTACCACCGTTGTCGCATTACCAGAATCCCCACTATTTAAATCAGAATTAAATAATAAAAATGTACACAAAGTTTATATGCCTATAAATCCGGAAGTTGTAAGCGGAAGCAGAGAAAAAGCACTGGAATTAATGCCAGAAGATTACGACCCTGCACTTCCCACAATACTCTTATCATCAGGATCTACTCTTTTTGAAAAAATGGCCCTTGCCGCGCCTAAACTCAGAGACAGCGGAATTAAAGCAAATATAGTAGTTATAGGACATCCGCTGGATGAAAAATACCGAGAATACCTTGAAAACGATGGAATACTCTATTTAGGTTATATCGACTGGGTACGGGATTTATACAAACTGGCAGACTTCGTAATCATCACAGACGACGGAGTGATGCTTCATGAAGCCATTGCATGCAATTTACCAATTATAACACTGCTTCGAGTAAAATACGGACGTTATCATAATATGGGCGATGTATTCAGCGGTGCAATGGTTGAAAGCGATCTTGATAATTTAGATGAAGTTGTAAATGATTTCCTGAAAAACATCGACCAAACTAAAGACAGAGCTTCAAAATATGGGAAGGATGTTTTAGAGTCTGCAGGTAAAATTGCAAAAATAATTTATGAAAAAAGAAAATAAAAAAAATATGTAATTATTGTTTTTCCACCAGTTTATTTTTAATTGCAGCACCGGCAATACCAAAAACGGCTCCAATAACTGCATAAATGACACATACTGCTATTAAAGTAACTACGTTAAGTCCTAAAGGTATAGCTGTCTTTGAAAAATAACTGATAAGTGCAGTATACAACACTATGGAAATTATACTTCCAAAAAAGCTTATTGCAGCACCGTAAATAGCTGCCATCTTCAGTTCACCACCAAGAATATATGTTCCAACTAATGGTGCAATAATAAAGCTTAAAATCGCCAGTGAAGACGCATTAAACATAAACATGAAAAACATTACAATTGCAAGAGCAATACCAAAACCTAAAGATTTCCAGTTAATCATTTATTCACATCCCTATACTAATTTTTCTTTAATAAACTATTGATTTGATGGTATATAATTTAGTCTGAAAATCGTTCCACTTTAAAACCATAAAGATATATTAAAAGTTACTACCCACGTTATAACGAGGATCTTTATGTTAGAGAAGATAAAAAACATCTATAATTTCTATGTGGAGCGCTACAAAAAACGTTTTTTATACTGTTTTGCAATTTATTACGGTTTAGTCATCGTTGGGATGGTAATAGGATTGTTATACCCCCCAATAAGTACTGGAACCGGAGGGAACATAAGCAGCCAGTTTTCAACAGTATTTCCAGGATTACTGCAGGCTATTGGTGCAGGTGATGTAATTAAGGTAATTTTAACTATTTTCGTATTTAACAGCATCCTTGGAAGTTTCCTTGCGATTACAGTGTTAAACCTGATTGGAATAGGAACACTTGTATTCATTTACAGGCCCATCATGTGGGGACTGATTTACGCCCCTACAAGCCCTCATGCAGCGATACTCTTAATAGCTGTCATCCCAACTTTAATACTTGAAGGAGTGGCTTATATTATTGCATTTGCAGCCAGCCTTGACTTTGTCCTGGCAATTGCAAAACCAAAAGCTCTTGGGGAAGAAAGCAGGTTTAAAGCATGGAAAAAAGCATGGGCATACAACTTAAAATCATATGTACTTGTTTTAATCATGCTGTTTGTGGCTGCGGTTGTTGAAAGCGTTACAATAATATCTTTAGCCAGGGTTTAACTCCCTTATTTTTTTTAATTTGATTAAATGATGTTTGAAAATTGAGAAACTCATATATAAATTCTCCTTAAAAACCCGTTATTAATTAAAAAAATTGAATTTATAAATTAGATATTGTAGACTTGTATTCAATGCTTTTTATAATATGAATCCTCTAAACTAGTTTTTAATTATATATAACTCAATTTCATTTATTTTTAAATTTTAGAATGTATTATTCTATTTTATAAGTACCAATAATACATTAAGTAATCATTTTTAATTTTTACTGTATAAATTACAATTTTATGTTAATTAATCTTAATCTTGTTTAGCATACACACAAATAAGAGGTTAATACTGCTTAATTGTGGAAAAAGTATTTATAATAATTACATTTAATAATAATCATTTTTTATCAGATACAATGGAGGTGAAAAAGATTATAGGACAAATAATTACACATAAAACTAAATTTTTGATTCCATTACTGCTTCTAAGCTTAACATTACTATTCTGTTTAACCACCGTTTCTGCAGCGTCTGGAGATGCAATTTATGTGAATAGTTCTTCTGGAAATGATTCATGGGACGGTCAATCAGCAACATATAACAGTACTAGTGGAAGCGGGCCTAAACTCAGCATTAAAAACGCAACAGGAACCGTAAATAAAGGCGGGACAATACACATATCCAACGGGCAATATGCCGGCAAAAACAACACCAATGTCACCATTGATAAAAATATGACTATTATCGGTGAAAGCCTGACAGGAACCATAATAAACGGGACAAACACCAACTGGATATTTCACATTAACAGCGGTGTTACTGTAACCATCCAGAATTTAACATTAGCCAATGGAAACAGCACCACCGGTGGAGCCATTGAAAATTATGGTAATTTAACAGTAACTAACTGTATATTCACAGGCAATACTGCAGGTTGGGATGGTACCAATACAAATTACGGCGGAGCTATTAATAATCAGGGTACTTTAACTGTTAATAATTGTATATTCAATAACAACAGTGCACGTGTTGGTGGAGCTATTTACAACTCTCCAGATTCTACCTTAAATGTAAATAGCGGCATATTCACTGCCAATACTGGAAAATTAGGTGGTGCTATCTACAATCATGGTAGTTCAACTGTAAAGGACAGTACTTTCACAAAAAATACCGCACAAAGGGGTGGTGCGATATTCAATTTAAATTACGATCTTTTGCTGAATGTTGATAACTGTATATTCACTGACAATGACGCGGCATCTAATTTTGGAGGAGCAATTTACAATAATGCAGGTAATGTGACTGTAAAAGACAGTACTTTCACAGATAACAGCGCACTTAACAAAGGCGGATCAGTCTACAATGAGGGATTATTTAATGTGATTAGCTGTAAATTTACAGGTAATACTGCAGATTATGGCGGTGCTATCTATAACTGGGATACTTTGAATATTAAAGGCAGCACTTTCACAGGTAACGGTGCAAGTGCAAGTGGAGGTGCTATTTACAATATTAAAGGAGTATTAAACGCAACTAACTCCACATTCATGCAGAATAATGCAACACAAGGCGGCGCAATCTACAACAATGGTACTTCAACTTTTACCGGCTGCATTTTCAACAATAATACTGTATCTGCAATTGGAGATGCTATTGGTGGAGCTATCAATAATATCGGTACTTTAGCTGTTATTAACTGTACTTTCAATAATAACTCTGCATCTGGAAATTATAATGCTATGGGCGGTGCTATCTGCAATTTATGTCAAGTTAGTAATTCGGGTTCCAGTTCTGTTAACTGTACTGTAACCAACTGTACCTTCAAGGGTAACAGTGCACAAATTGGCGGAGCTATCTGCAATTTATGTCAAGTTATTAATTCTAGTTCTGGTTCTGTTAACTGTACTGTAACTAACTGTACCTTCACCAGTAACACTGCAACTGATTATGACGGCGGTGCTATCTGCAATCGTTGTTCTGCTCGAGGCGGTTCTGGTTTCACTAATTGTACTGTAACTGGTTGTATATTCACTAACAACACTGCAGTTGTTGGCGGTGCTCTCTCCAACAGTGCCAGTACTTTGAATGCTAATTTCAACAGATTCTACAATAACACTGCAGCAACAAGCGGTAATGCTCTCTACTGTAACAACGGTTCAACGGATGCTAATTACAACTGGTGGAGTTCCAATAAAGACCCAAAAACTATTCCAAACCTTATTGTAGAGAACGGTGGTTCAGTGGATGCTGATATCTGGGTTATATTAACAGTTAGTGCAAACCCAACAACAATCAATAATACCAAAATATCAACCATTACCGCAGATTTAAACCACATCAACGGCGGTGGTGATCTAGTTGGAGGTCATATCCCTGATGGACCTGTAACTTTGAATGTTCCTTGGGGAAGCTTAATTGATTCTAAACAATTAGGTGCATACACCACTCCATCAATGTATCCCTGTATCATGGCCCTTAATCAGGGAATAGTTCATTCAATCACTATTGACACTATAAATAGTTCAATTACAGCAGTATTCTATGCTAATGAAGGAGGAGTAAATCCATTGTCCAATCCAGTAAAAGTTACTGCAACTGCTGATAATTACACTACAAATAACACAGAATCCGCTTATATTAACATCAACAAAGCATCGGACTTATACATCAAAACAACAAGCGATAAAAAGAACCCTAAAACAGGAGAAAAATTCACACTAACCTACAAACTAGGAAATTACGGACCAGATGCAGCAGAAAATGTCACAATAACCTTCCATATACCAGAAGGCTTAAATTTTGCAAATATTCATGTGGATAATGGAAAATGCACATATGATCCAACAACAAGAACAGTGACATGGACATTAGACTCAGTACCAGTAGGAGACCCATACCTGTACTTAACAGTTCAAGCAGCAGGCGACGGGACTTACAAAATAATTCCAAGCATAAGTTCAGACACTTATAACTTGAATTCAGGAGATTCTGGAATTATAACAATCAATGTACAACCCAACAACAATGGAAACACAGTAAATGCAGCCAGTAAAACAGCCATTGGATTACATGATACAGGATTACCATTAAATTACATGTTAATAGCTGTTTTAATGGTTCTAAGCGGTTTAGTGCCAAGAAGAAAATAAGACTCTTCTTATTTTTTCTTTTTTTAAATTAAATGTACTTCCAATCAAAACATTCACCGCTGTGCACCACTAACCCTCCGAGCTTTCAGGAAAATGGGAACTGAACACAGCCGTTGATTTAAAATTCTCTTAAATATTTCTGTTTAATTTCATCAAACTCATCTTGACTCAGAGCTCCTATATCCAAAAGTTCTTTAGCTTCTTTTAATTTGCCTGCCAAACTTTGTTCAGTCATATTTTCTTTGTTTTTAACTTGAAAAATACGAAAATTCAATTTGTCTACAAATTCCTGTAAAATTTCCAGGCCAGCAACATTTATTTCAATTTTTTTAGAATTTGCGGCAGTTTCAATGTTTAGTTTAGGCCATTTGGATAGAAGCCCTTTACCATAACGAACGTTTAATATATCCTGATATTTAATCAGCTCACTCTTTACAGTATCTGAAAGAGGATTGTTACTTCTTAAGCTGATGCAAAGCCCTTCATCTTTTAATATAACGTTCCCATAGTTGGAATTATGGTTACAAGGTAAGCTTATTTCTTCTTCTTTTTTCATCATTTCCTTTTCCTAGATTAATTGTGTGAAACTAGTAAATAATTCTTGTAAGTTTTTATATTAAAAAATTTCTGTATTTTGTGATAGACACAATGCACAAATCCCGATTACAATGAAACATCCACAAAAAGGCTCTTGCATTAGTCAGCTTGGAAAATAATCCCAAAGACTATAAATCTAATATTAAATCGCGAAACCTAACTAAACGGACAACTAAATGAAATGACCAGTTAAATAATATAGATCCAAGTATGAAAAAGGGTGGTAGCTAAAAGTTATCCTCAAAATAACACTTTATGTACTCCTTAAACCGTTTACAAATTAAAAATGAATTGATAAATTTAACAGCCAGTATTAAGTAACATTACTCACAAGATCTCCATATTAATTCAAATAATTTTTGCAGTATCTTAACACATATTCAATTAATAAAAAATGATAAATTGTAGTTTACTTAATTTTATTTGTTAAATCCATGAATTAATTCATGGATTTAGGAAATAGGTTTATTTTTGAGATACATGAAACCATTAATTGTTCCAGTGCCTGAAAAATAAAATATCGTGATCACTTTATTATTCCTTGACAAATTTTGCAAATCTTGCTCCCATCTCAAATGCTTTTTCACAGTTATCTGGAAACGCTTCCTGGTTCAATTTTGCCGCTTCTTTGTGCTGAGCTGCTGACCAGTTGTACTTTGAGACGTCATTAAATAGATTTGTGCTGTTGATAGTTAGAGATTCTGATGATCCAAGAAGTGTTAAGAGCATTTCATTATGAGTTATAAGCTGGTCATATTCTTCTCCCATTACTTTTTCATTTGCACCCATTGTATAAATAAACCCTGTAATGATCTTTCCTGAAAATATAAATGGAGTATCACCATCAAATGAAAGATAAGGATACATCAACCGTTCAAGAAAAGATCTCATGTCACCGGTAACATCTCTAAAGTAGATAGGAGATCCTAAAATTAAAGCATCTATATTCTTGATTTTTTCCAGGACAGGAGATAATTCATCTTTATACGCACACTTGCCATGATATTGTTCACCCTTTAATTTACAAGTAAGGCAGCTTCTACAACCCCTAAAATTGAGATCTCCCAGATGAATCAGCTCTGTTTCAGCCCCCTGTGAAGCAGCACCTTCAAGAGCCTTGTTCAAAAAAGTTACTGTATTCCCTGTTTTTCTTGGACTTCCATTAATTGCTATTATTCTCATTTTCTTCCACCTCATTTTCTACTAATTTTTTCTCTTGGGATGTTCGGTACATTTATAGCCATAGTTATTTATATATACCAGTAGAGTAAAAGTAACATTATTTCCAAAAAGTAAGTAATGAGTTATATGAGACGCGAAAGTGATAAAATTACAATCAGGATTATTGGAAGTAAATGGAATCTTATGATTATCTTTAACCTTAGTCATCAGACATTAAGATTTACTGAGCTTCAAAAAAGGATGGATAATGTTAATCCAAAAACTATCACAAAACATCTAAGATATCTTGAAAGATATAATATTATAAAAAGGGTTGTATACCCCGAAGTTCCTCCAAAAGTAGAATATTCATTGACAGAGTATGGAATAGCACTTATTCCCCTCCTCAAGCCAATAATGGAATGGGGATCCACTTTACAATATGACATTACCAAAGAAAAATAAGTTCGTTCATTAATGAAAAAAGCTTATTAAAATAAAAATAGAATGGAAAATTAATTTAAAGATAAAATTTAGTACTTGGAATACAATTTATGTATTAAAATAAAAGTTATCCTTAAAAATAACACTTTATATATAAATTACTACTAATTCACTAAAGCAGTAAAAAATGTAATCTTTTTGAGTTTAAAATCCTCCGATTTTAAAACACGTAAATTAAATTCAATCATTTAATCAAAAAATTAAAAGGTGACTTACACATGGTAAATTTAATGCTCAACACTGTAATGTGGAAATTAGGCGGCGCCGCAAAGATGGGAGGCGCTGCAAAGCTTGGTTTTCTTGGGAAACTGGGACTCATTGGAATATTTGGTATAATAGCAGTCATAGTAGTAGTGCTTATTATACTGGCTCTAGTTGTATTTTTCCTGTTTAAATTCAAGAACAAGTCCCGAAGGGTACATTAAATTTCTTTTTTTGCTCAAATTTAATTATCATGACTCAATAAGTCATGAATTTTTGTTTTGTTATGTTTATCATATGCCTAAATTTGTTTTATTTTTCACATGTTGCGAAAAATAGAATTTTTCCATACTTGAAAATCTATGATTTTCAAATGTTTACAAAATCTCTGATTTTGTAACAGCGAAACGGAGTTTTCGCATGTTGCCAAAATTTTTACTTTTCACACGCTCTTACTTAATGTATATTAAAAATCTCAAAACAAGTTATTTATAATAAAAAATACTGTGGAGGCATTAAGCTGATAATAAACAACGTTATGTTGAAGTTAAAAGATAACAACGAAGATGGTGTTTTGAAAGTAAAAGAAGAGCTGTTGAGCATGAAAGACCGTATTGAATTCCTAAATGACATTATAGTGGAGTTAAATACATGTAAAGGAGAATCAAACTTTGATATTCTGTTTATTACAATGTTTGAATCCATGACAGATTTTGATTCATATATCACTCATCCAGTTCACGTTAAGGTCTCGCAAAATATTGGGGACAACATAGAACAGAGTGCATCTGTTTGTTTCGAGTCAGATATGAATTAAATTATATATTCTCACTTATTTGAATTCATATGTACCGGCTAATTAAAAAAAATGGAAATGATAAGTCATTCCAGAAGGTACATTAATTTTAATTTTTTTATCTGCTCCAAAATCCATAGATTCTGTAGATTTTTACTCAAACCTCGCAAAAAATCTGAGCAGTTTGTATATTGCATCTGTAGAAGGGTGCACTTCCATAAAATCATCAAAATCATCTACTTTTTGCCCTTCCCTCAATAGCTTTGACATGTAAGCCATGCTTGTACGTGATGAAGGGGAAATTGAAAATATTTCATTTATATCTCCATCCTCGCTGACATTCATCTTTGTAAAACCAGTTTTACCGTCATGTACCCTCCAGAAAGATCCTGGGCCTGCAGAACCTTTCATATACCCACCAATACCATCTTTTTTATTTTCAGCATTTATAAAAGCCACGTCCTGCTGCAGGGAAATTGCACCTGGTATAAACCTGTAATCCATCTCTTTAAAGATTCCACAGGCGTTTCTTGCTGCTGTAACCCCTTCTGCCCTTGCAACTGGTGTTGTGCCTATTCCCCCAGTTACGTCTCCAGCGGCATATATATCCTCATGACTCGTCTGCATTCTTTTATTTACGAGTATATTTTTCCTTTTTCCCAGATCTACAAGATTAGATGCGATCTCAGAATTTGGGACCATACCTGTTGCAAAAAATGTGAGCCCATTCATTTCTCCATTATCAGTAGAAACGCCGTCTTTATGAATATGGTTTACATTTAAATTTTCATGTATGGTGACATCAGGGATTAAATTTTGAGCGACATATTTTTTAATATCATCATCCAACATTTTTAAAAACTTGTTTCTGCATAAAACGTTTACTTTAGTGCCAAATCCAGAAAATACATTTGCAAACTCCGCGGCGATGACACCGCTTCCGATAATATTCAGTTCTTCTGGAAGTTCTGTTAAACCCAATATATCTTTATAAGTTAGGGCGTTTTCAAATCCGTCTGTTTGAGGAATAAGAGGCCTTATACCAGTTGCTATTATCAGTTTATCATATTCAAGTTCTTCACCATCTAAAATAACTTTACTGTCATCAAGACTTGCGTTACCCCTTTTAATGTCCACACCGGCATCAAGGGTTTCTGTTTCAAGTATATGTCTTATTTTGGCCATGGTCTCTTTAATGCCACTTATAAGTTTATCAAAATGCAGCTGGTAATCACAGTCAATTAAACCCAGATTTTTAAAATTTTTTGCATCATTTATGAATTTTGCAACATCATTTAACCCAGTAACCATAACACACCCTTCATTAAGACATGTACCTCCAATTTTATCTCTTTCAATAAGAGTTACATTTTCTCCAATGCTTGATGCTTCAATTGCAGCAGTTCTGCCTGCAGGTCCGCCCCCAATAACTACAACATCCATAAAATTTTCCTCCGAAAATTTGAATTTGCCACTTAAAGCCTCTGATTTTTCACCATAATCCATAACTTTATAGTATAACCAGTGATATTTATCCTACTAAATATTATAGATTTAATAGTAGTTTAAAATGGATTTATTACTAATAAGATTCTCCATGTTAGCTGCTACCTTCCTTTAAAGATTTATTTATCATACTCCCCATCTAGAAAAATTTTTTAAAAATTTTTAGCATATTTTTATATGTTAGGAGTACATATTAAAATTGATTAAAAAAATTCATTTATAAAAATAAAGATTAAGTTTATAACCATACTTTACAGTTAAAATTTAAATAAGAGGAGATTTCAATGTGTATCGCAGCACCAGCACAAATAGTAGAAATTAACGATAATGTAGCAGTTGTTGACTTTGGAGGAGTAAGACAAAACGCTAAACTTGATTTAGTCGAAGATGTTGAAGTAGGTAGATATGTACTAGTTCACTCTGGATATGCTATAGAAGTTCTAAGTGATCAGGAAGCTAAAGATTCCTTAGAAGCATGGGAAGAACTGCTGAAAGTATTAGATGAAGAAGACAACCAGTAATTTAATTTTTTTTAAGTCATATTTCATCTAAATTTCTATTTTAATTTATCAATTTTTATTTTAATAATAATTAGCAACATGTTAAGATGTTAATTAGTTTTTAAGAGTGTCTTAATGGCATTTTCTAATTCTTTTCCCATAAACGGTTTAGTTATGTAACTGCAGTGCCCTATTTGTCTGGCGCGTTCTAATAATTCCCTATTGGTACTGGCAGTGAGGTATATAATAGGTATCTTTAGAGTTCCCACGATTTTTTTAGCTGCATCTATTCCATTTATTTTTCCCTTAAGCAGAATATCCATTAAAACCAGATCTGGTTTGTATTCATATGCTTTTTCAACTGCTTCTTCTCCAGAAGAAATTACAGGAAGTACAGTAAAACCTAAACCTTTTAATCTATTTTCAATATCTAAAGCAACTATATTTTCATCCTCTACAACTAAAATTTTTATATTTTCCATTTAAATCCCTTTTAGCACCATATTAATCCATAATATACGTCTAAACTTATTTTTAATAAATTAAGCACCTATTATATTAACACATTTATTTATTAAGGATATAAAGATTATATTATAGATATTAATCATTCCAACGTAAAGTCAGGTTGATGAACCCATGAATTTCGCAATAAATAAGAATAAGTTCACTCTTTTTCGATGGATGTCAATCTTCTTTGCTGCTAGCTTGATAATTACAGCCATTATCCTAATTAACGAAAATATTGATCCGAGCAATAATACATTTGGAAATTTAGCCTTTTTTATACTAAATCTGATTGTTATAACCACCTTATTTTGTGTAGCAAAAAAATCATTTAAATACGGTAGAAGAGCATTTATAAGCTGGACTTTAATAGCACTATCACAGTTAGTTACCATTTTAGGCAATGTTCTATGGACCATTATGTATGCAGAACTTAATAAGTCCCCTTTTCCATCAATAGCAGATATACTGTATCTATCTTATTACCCTTTACTTATATTGGGTATTTTGTTTTTACCAGTTGCCAGAATTCAGGAAACAAAAAAGTATCAAATTCTTTTAGATACTGGAATTATGATTTTAACGGCAGGGCTGGTGTTCTGGGCAGTTTTAATACCAATAGTTGAATCCCATAATTCAGACGTATTTAGCATGCTCATATATTTATCCTACCTGCTTATGGACATTTTTATACTGTTTATACTACTCTACCTGTTATTTGACTGGTTTGGACAGGTCAAAAAGGCCCCATTATCATTACTTGCCTTAAGCGTTGCAGTTCTGGTTATTACCAATACCATTTACATCTGTCAATTTTTATACGTTGTATACATACCTGGTAACTTTTTAGATCTAGGATGGCTAAGCTCATATTTCCTAACGGCGCTAGCTGGTATTTCATATATAACTGATAACTCCCAATCATCATTTAAAAGTTCAAAATATAAAACTCCATTCCTGAAAGTCAGCAGAAGTTCTTATTTACCTGTACTATGGCTTGTTTTTATATACATATTATTATACTGGATTTATACGCAGTTAACAGATGATAATTTGAATATCCTTGTTTGGGGAGCAGCAATTATTCTAACAATGATGTTTGTCCGTCAGATTTTGGATTTAAAAGAAAGTAACCAGGCACGGAAATTACTGCAAACAAACCAGGAAATATTAGAAAAAAGGGAAAGGCACTTAAGTTTAATAACTGACAATATGATGGATTTAATAACAAGGATCAATGCTAAAGGAGAATATAAATACGTCAGTTCCTCATCACAAAAAATACTGGGCTATACACCTGAAAATATACTGGGAAAAAATGTTTTAGAAATGATACACCCTGATGATCTAGAAAGGGTAAAATCATCCACCATGGAATCTATATATGCTCATTCATCCAGCGAAATAGAATACCGCCATAGAACATCCACTGGCGATTATATCTGGATAGAAACTACAAGTAACCTCCTGTTTGATGATGAAAATAACTTTAAAGGGTTTGTATGTGGAAGCCGGAATATAAATGATCGTAAACATGCAGAAAAACAGATCAAAAACTCACTTGAAGAAAAAGAAGTACTGCTGAAAGAGATCCATCACAGGGTAAAAAACAATATGCAGATAATTTCCAGTTTATTAAGCCTCCAGTCAAGATACATCAAAGATGAAAATTACCTGGCAGTTTTCAAGGAAGGCCAGAACAGAGTTAAATCTATGGCCATGATCCATGAAGGCCTCTACAAAAGCGATAATTTGGCCAGAATTAACTTTGAAGAATATGTACACAATTTGATATCATGGCTTTTCAGTTCCTACGGAATAGATAAAAATATAATTAAAACAAAAATTAATCTGGATAATATCCTGTTGGATATAGATACTGCAATCCCCTTGGGGTTAATTCTCAACGAATTGATTTCTAACAGTCTAAAACATGCGTTTCCACACCATAGCCTAAATTCTAAAAATGTATCAGTTATAAAGCCTGCAGTCGAAATCAACAACCCATCAAATATGCGGTTTACCTCTTCTGAAAAAATTAAAGACAAAATAAATATTTTACTTTCACAAAATGAAGATATGCTGAAACTGATCGTTATGGATAACGGAATAGGATTTCCAGAAAATATCAATTTTAAAAACACAGAATCCTTAGGCTTACAGCTGGTAAATACACTTGTAAACCAGCTCAATGGAGAAATAAAACTCGAAAAAGAAAATGGAACAAAATTCACACTTAATTTAAAAAAATGAATCATAGAAAATTAAAAAAATAGTTAAAAAGATTTTTAGACAAGTTATTCAGCATTTAAATTTAATACCTGAGTAACAAGAGACACAACTATAAATCCTGCTATGATGATTAAAAGAACTAAAATTGCCTGATCCATATTTAACACCTTACCGATTTTTTATCTTTTTAAACATTAAATTTTAACCAATATAACCTTTGCGTATAACTATTTAATAATTGGTTATAAACACTATTGATTTTAAATTATAGTTACATATTAAATGTTATTTTTAATTATATAAAGTTATATGGCTACTACAACCTAAACTATATAAATTTAGTCATATCCATAAAATAATTTGAAACCATTTACATATTATATTACTAACTTGAGCTTATTTTTGCATAAAGTTTGTTGTTAATAAATAGAAACCCTTTTTACGCCTTCAATTTTTAAAAAATCATTGATTAAATTTCCTTCAATTGGTTTTTCTGTTATAATTGTAAGCAGGGGGTACTCTTCAATTTCGGGGTCTCCAGCATGCACCTGTCTTATACTTATACCTTTAGTTGATATCAGTTCTGTGGCCTTTGCAATTATCCCTGGATTTTGAGCTTCAGCCTCTATTTCTACAACCCCAAATCCCAATTCTTTTGCTACGCCCTTAACCAGCGTACCTGCAGGAGTAATATTCTGGAATATCTTTGCAAGCTGTTCATCAGAAAGTATAACATCCACCGTGGTTTTGATACTCCTCCGGTCCACATTTACCGCCCTTGCAAGTGCCACATCACTTATTTCAATATTACCACAATATATTCTACCATTTTCTCCAACGCGCAACCCGTGCTCAACTATTTTCCTTGCAACACTCATACGTGCCGGGAATTTTTCGAATTTATGCTTTATTTTCTCCCACATAAAGATCCGCCAGACTTTACTTTTCCTTTTTTACTGAAAAACATTATTTGGATAATATTTCAGTTATTAGCCACAAAATTGGATAAACAAGATTGCTTTTGTTTAGTGCATTTTTGTATAAAATCAATCATGAATGTATAAAATCAAGCATATAAATTTTTTTAAACGCCTATATAAAGAAGTTATTTTCAATCCTAAAATAATCCGATTTTAATATGTGCAACCTAAATTAATTTATACTGGAAAAAATCAATCCTAATTATGGATAAGGAAGTTTTTAAAGAATCAACGCATTTAATGATTAATAAAAAAAAGATTTTTATCCCTGCATTTATAGGAATTCTTGCTCCAATTGCTATAATCATATCCAAATTTGGAATAAACTACTTTTGGGGAATCCCAATAACTATTATAGTAGATTTAGTTATTTTGCCCATTATTATTTATGGATTCTTGTTTACAATTTATAAAATAAAGTTAAATCAAAAAAAATGAAACAATTATATAATCTGATAAAAAATGAAATAAAAACTAATTTTTTCATATCTAGTACTAAGAAATAAGTTCACTGAATTAAAAAAACAATGCACAATAATTAATCTTTTTCATTAAAGCATATATTTCCAAGCTTGAAAATTGTAAATAAATACATAACCAATATAACATGTGATACTTTATTTTCTTTGCCTCGTAATGAATATAATCTTTAATAAATACTCAAAATGAAAAATAAAAGTTTTATAACTATCTCTAGTTCGTAATATGGACATCAAAGTCAAAAAGTTACATTAAACAATACAACTATTATGATAAATGCAGTTAAAAATATTGCAAAAGCGAGCATGATATACATCATATATCTAGAAATTCTTAGTAACTTGTAAAGAAGTGGATGTTTTTTATATATTTCCAGAGCTTTCTCCCGAGCCTCTTCCTGTTTTTTCTTCATTTCGGGGTTTTTAATTGAAATATATTTGGAGTAAATATGGATTATAATAGATATTATAAACAATAGTAATATTATAAGCCCAATATAACCTGTAATAGCACCCATAACGCCAATAATTCCTAAAATAAATGGAAACAAAATAGATATTAAAGCTCCTTCTTTTTCAGGATGTAATCTATAATGATTAACAGCTAAAACACCTAAAATTATAAAAAAAATACCTATTACCAAAAATAATATAGCACCAATTCCCATAACCAATCCTTTCTAAATAAAATATAAAAATTTTTCGATATCTAGTACTAAGAAATCAGTTTACTAAATTAAAAGAACAATTCACAATAATTAATTTTTCTCATTAAAACACATACTTCCAAGGTTGAAAATTGTAAATAAATACATAGTTAATATAACATGTGATAATTCATTTTCTTTGTCTATAGTGTAAAAATATAATCTTTAATAAATACCAGAAAATGGAAAATGAAAATTTTATATTATTTTAGTTCATAATATACGGGTTAATGAAGTAAATAGAACCAATGAAAAATTAAAATAAACTGAATCTATTTTTTATTCTCTGGAAGCCCTTAGTTTCTTCAACTCTTTTAGTACTTTTTTAGGATTTTTACCTTCAATTCCTATGGATTGTAAATCTTTAATTATACTTATTAAAGTAGCATGACTTAATATTTTAAATTCAACATCTTTTTTATCTGGAATAGGGACATTACCCTTTTCAAGTTCTTTAATCATAAATTCACTGATTTCCATTGCTTCTTCTGCTTTCTTAAGAATTAAATCCACATCCATATTTTCCACATTAATATCATCAGACAACTCAGGTTTTTGATCTCCATTCTTTTTTGAATCTTTCATAATATCACATTCTAAAGTATAAAAAAACTAACCTCTTCAACAAACACCACGACCAAAAAATCCCAAGCATAATTAGCTTATAGTACATCCTAATCTTTTATACTAAATACCAATTTCTAAACTAAATATTCGGGCATATATGATCTAATTTTACTTAATAAGAGTTTTTATGGCATTTAATTTCTTAAATTTCAATATCCCACATAAAAATCTCTCATCTTACCAGTAATGTACATATCTGTACCTGAATCTACATATAAATCCTTCTATTTTTAAAATTGGTTGAAGTTAAACACACATTCACAATCAAAAAATTACATGTTTAAATATCTAAAACATTAATAATTGGATGTTAGGAAAAAGGCTTTCTGTAATAAAACAGCCATTTGAAGTATTAATTATGCAACTATTAATTAAATGAAAAAGTAATTGATCATTTAAAAAAAATCAGTATTTGGAATGATTTTTTTTAATGGTTTTTTAGTATAATTAGATTCAATCAATTTATCCTGCTACACACACCGTAACGGCAATACCATGAGTTCAAAAAAATCAAAAATAGCGAGTGGAAGTATTGTAATCCTCATAGGGTCATTTGTATTTCGTATAGGCGGATTCATCTATAGATTTATAATGAGCCGGTTACTAGATACTGCAGGATACGGTATCTTAGGCCTTACATTACCTTTCCAGAATCTTCTTACCATAACTGCTAATGGAGGCCTTCCCCCAGCTATTGCAAAGTATGTAGCGCAGTATTCAGCTGTAGAACAGGACGACATGGTGCGGCAGATTATAATTACTGCCTTAAAGATCGTGGCCGTGACTGGTACTATCGGCGCTATTTTAATGTACATTCTTGCAGGAATTATTGCAATAGACTGGTGGCATAAACCTGAAGCGCTTCTTCCCCTCCAAATTGTGGCAGTTATGGCGCCGTTCAGTGTTATTGTAGGGGTTTTTAGAGGTGTTTTCCAGGGATACTACAAGATGACCAATATCCTGATCACCCGTGCATTTGAACAGGTATTTACAATCGTATTTGCCATAGCTCTGGTTATAATTGGTTGGTACGTTGCAGGGGCTGTTGTAGGTACTGCCATAGGTTTCATGGCCTCTGCAGTAGTTTCAGTATATCTCTTTAGAAAACAGATATGGGGCAGGTTAAACCGCAGACATGACCCCCACAGTCTTAAACCAAATAGGGATAAAGTATTCACGCTTCGAGAAGAACTGGGAATAGCCAAAATGCTCATTAAGTTTTCAGTACCAGTAGTTATAACTGGGCTCGCTGAAATGTGTCTTTACGACATCGGTACTATATTTATAGGAGTATACCTGGCAAGCCAGTATGCAGGTTACTATACCAATGCCAGCGCAATTGCAAGGCTTCCACTTATAATATCAACAGCAGTAGCTACATCAGCACTTCCCGCCACTTCTGAGGCCCTTAGTCTCAGAGACGGCCCATTACTTCAGACCTATATTTCCCAATCTTACAGATATGTGGGATTCTTTGTAGTGCCCATGTGTACAGTTACAATTATTTTTGCAGCCCCCATACTTGCCTTACTCTTTGGTGATGCGTATACCCCTGGAGCAGGAGCACTTCAAATATTTGTAACAGGGATGGTATTCTTTACAATTTATAATATCTCATCAAGCATATGTCAAGGCCTTGGAAGGCCATTTATTCCGATGCTTGCACTTATTGTAGGAACAACTGCGGAATTGATTCTCAGTGTGCTGTTGATTCCAAGTATTGGAATAGAAGGTGCTGCAACAGGTACAACAGTAGCGGCATTTATTATAATGGTAATAACTCTTTATGGAACCTTTAAACTCTCCAAAGTGAATATTCCAGTGGCAGATTTTACCAGAATAATAATGGCTTCCTTTTTAATGGGAGTTATCCTAATGCTGCTCCCTAAAACCATAGAAGGGTTCTTAATGTCAATTATATTGGCACCTTTACTTTATGCATTATTCATTGCAGTGGTTGGTGGGTTAAGAAAAGATGATATTGGAGTTATGTACAGACTTGCAGGTAAATTCGGACCGGCCGCAGGAATACTCAGAAAATTAATTGGTTCTTTAGAGAGGTTCGCCAGATAAAAGCATATTTCTGTGAATTTATGTGAAAATAAGAGTTTATTTTTTTAATTATTTTTTTAAAAGTATACCTATTAAAATATCAACGTACATATATGTACTATAAAGCTTTAAATAGGACTATATAGTATATAGGATACTGTAAGAAATACGTTAATAGGTGATTAATATGAAAGGCAGTGAATGTTTTTGGCGATCTTAAATTAAATGAGCCAGTAAGTATCGAACTTGATTTCGATTCCCCATTTGAATTGTTTAAAAATATTTATAGAAACTATGACAGTGCATTTCTACTTGAATCCATGGAAAGCGACAGCGGACTTGCAAGACTCTCAGTTTTAGGCTTCAAGCCGGCTGCAATTCTACGAGCTTATGGAAATATTTTGCAGATAGAAAGAGATGGAGTTCAAGAAGAAATTGAGACTGAAAACCCATTTGAAGAGCTTAAAAAGTTAACATCTAAAAGCAATGGGAAAAAAGGGTTTAGAGGGGGACTCGTAGGTTACATATCCTATGAATCAGTTCGATATTTTGAAAATATTGATGTTCAAGATTCACAGTACCCTGATTTTGAGTTTGGTTTATTCTTAGATACCATTACGTTTGATAGGTTGCAGAACAAATGCGAATATGTGACCCTTGGTGAAAATAGAATCGAAGAAATAAACCAGATTGCAAAGGAGTCGCATGATATCGGCAGTATTGATTTCAAGTTTAAGAAGCACTATTTTTCAAGGGAAAAATATGAAAGCATGGTTAGAGAAGCTAAGGAAAAGATAAAAGCAGGTGAAATCTTCCAGAGTGTCATATCAAACGCCCGTGAATATGAAATCACCGGCGATAAGCTTTCAATTTATAAGGCACTTCGTGAAATGAATCCTTCACCCTATATGTATCATTTAAAACTTGGAAACCGCGAGATAATTGGTTCAAGTCCTGAAATGCTTGCTAGAATTGAGGGAAGAGACGTAGAAACTTACCCAATTGCAGGGACCAGAGAACGCGGTAAAAACGATGCTGAAGATGAAAAGCTGGAAATAGAACTGATGAATGACGAAAAAGAACTTGCAGAGCATTTAATGCTTGTGGACCTTGCAAGAAACGATGTGGGAAAAGTAAGCAAGTTCGATTCAGTTCGTGTTCCAGAATACATGACTGTTAAGAAATTTTCACACGTACAGCATATTGTTTCTCACGTAACAGGAAAATTGGGAGAGGACATGACAGCAGTTGACGCATTCAGCTCCATTTTCCCTGCAGGAACCTTAAGCGGGGCCCCAAAAATCAGGGCCATGGAAATAATAAACGAACTGGAAGGACTTCCAAGGGGGCCTTACGGCGGCGCTTTAGGTTACTTCTCCTTAAATGGAAATGCAGACTTTGCAATTGTCATAAGGACACTGGTCTGCAATGGAAATAAAGCTAAAATACAGGCAGGTGCTGGAATTGTACATGATTCAGTCCCTGAAAATGAATATCTTGAATGCGAAAACAAAGCACAGGCAGTTATAAAGGCTCTTGAAGTTGCAAGCGGTAAGGGGGAACTGAAATGATACTGATACTTGATAATTATGATTCATTTACATATAATCTCTATCAGTTAGTTGGACAGCTTGAAAAAGACATAGTGGTTAAACGAAATGATAAAATAACCATTGATGAAATAAGAGAGCTTCAACCAGACAGCATAATAATTTCTCCAGGTCCTGGAAACCCAACCAATAAAAAAGATTTTGGGGTTTGCGGGGATGTCATTGAAGAGTTTAAAGGTAAAATTCCAATTTTAGGCGTGTGTTTAGGGCATCAAGGTATTTTCGCAACATTTGGGGGAAAAATTAAAAGAGCAGAGCCTATACACGGTAAGTTAAGTGAAATTTCCCATAGCAAGGAGGGAATATTTAAAAATGTTGAAAACACCCTCGTTGCAACAAGATACCATTCACTTATCTGTGATGAAGACAGCACCCCCGACTGTATAGAAGTCATTGCAAAAACAGAAGATGGGACTATAATGGCCATAAAACATTCGGATTGCCCAATTTTTGGCCTTCAGTTCCATCCAGAGTCTATAGGGACAGCCAGCGGAGTGAAGATAATTAAAAACTTCCTGGAAGTTGAAGGAACCTGCAGTTCCAAAACCCCAAAAACAAGGTTTCTGGAGGACTGTACATGATCAATTTCTCACAGATAATAACTGAAAGGAAAAATACACTTGAAAGAGACATGAAATACCGGCCTTTAAGCGAATTAAAGGAAAATATTCGCGGGACAAAAATAAGAGCTGATTTTAAAAAGGCACTGCTTAATAAAGATGATGTTTCTGTAATCTGCGAATACAAGCCGGCTTCTCCATCTAAAGGCGACATTTCCAACCTCCTGGTGGAAGATGTTGTTCCCATCTATGATAAAGGAGGGGCAAGTGCTATCTCAGTGCTTACAGAACAGACATTTTTTAAAAGCAGCATTAAAAATCTGCGTATTGCATCTAAAGTAAGCAAGCTTCCGCTTCTTAGAAAGGACTTTGTGATGGATGAATACCAGATCTATGAAGCTAGATCCTGCGGGGCTAGTGCCGTGCTTTTAATGGCCAGTGTTTATAAAGATCTTAGATTTGGAATCGACCTCTGCCATTACCTTGAAATGGACGCCCTTGTGGAATGCAAAAACAGGGGAGAAATAGAAATGGCCGTAAAGGCAGGTGCGGAAATAATCGGGATTAACAACCGTGATTTCAGCGACTTCAGCATTGATTTTAAACGAACTGAAAAGCTTGCAAAATACATACCTGAAAATAAGGTTCTGGTATCAGAAAGCGGGGTTAAAAATTCTGAAGACGTTAAACTTCTTGGAAACTACGGTGCAGATGCAGTATTAATAGGTTCAACCATCATGGAATCAAACAACATGCTTGGAATAGTACAGGAACTGGTTAAAGCAGGTAAAAACGTAAAGGTGAGTTAAATGGAATTCAAAATTTGCGGAATTACAAGACCTGAAGACATTCGAGTGTGTGAAAATGAAGGCTCTGCTTTTGTGGGGTTCATAAACATAAAGCGGTCCAAAAGATTTCAGGATATAGAAAAAGTAAGAGAACTTGTGGATTCCATGAAAGACAAAGAAAAAGCAGTTCTTGTACTTGAGCCTGAAAGTGTTGAAGAAGCCATGGAGTCTATAGAAAAAAGCGGCGTTAAAAATATACAGCTGCATTCATTACAGGCAGAGGATATAGATAAACTAAAAGAAATTAATGTAATTAAAGCCATTGGAATTCCTGAGAAAATCGATGGATCTAAAAAAGAAGAAATAGAGTCATTTGCAAAAGTTTGCAAATATCTAATATTTGATTCTATGATTCAAGGTAAAAGTGGCGGTACTGGAAAGCAAATTCCACTGGAAGTTGCAGCTGAAGCAACCCGAATTGCAAAAGAAAGTAATAAAGATATAAAACTGTTTCTTGCAGGTGGAATTAATGCTTCAAGGATAAAAAATGAAGGAAATTTAATTAAAGATATTTTCGATTATGTAGATGTTAATTCAGGCGTTGAAGATAGTCCTGGAATTAAAAATAGAGATAAAATAGCAGAATTTGTTGAAAATTGTAAGGTGATTTAATGATCTCAGATGGTAAATTCGGTAAATACGGCGGGATATTTGTTCCAGAACTTCTAATTCCCGCCCTTGAAGAGCTTGAGAAGGCATTTTTAAAGTACAAAGATGATAAAGAATTCAACGCCGAACTTGAATATTATTTAAGGGAATTTGCAGGCAGGCCCACCCCTCTTTACTATGCAGAAAATCTTTCAGAAAAACTCGGATGTAAGATCTATTTAAAGAGGGAAGATTTACTCCATACTGGGGCCCATAAAATAAATAATACTTTAGGGCAAGGGCTTCTTGCAAAATACATGGGTAAAGAAAGGTTAATAGCAGAAACTGGAGCTGGACAGCACGGTATTGCAACTGCAACTGTTGCTTCTCTGTTTGGAATGCCGGCAGATATCTACATGGGCAGCGTAGATGTGGCACGTCAGAAGTTAAATGTATTTAGAATGGAAATATCTGGGGCCAAAGTTATCCCTGTAGAAAGTGGAGCTAAAACTTTAAAGGATGCTATGAACGAAGCTATGAGAGACTGGATAACAAATGTTGAAAATACCCATTACCTGCTGGGTTCCACTGCAGGGCCTCACCCGTACCCAACAATGGTAAAACACTTCCAGACAGTTATTGGAAAGGAAACAAAAAAAGACATCCTTGAAAAAGAAGGTGAACTCCCAGATGCTGTGATAGCATGTGTTGGTGGTGGAAGTAACTCCCTGGGAATATTCTCAGAATTTATAGACCATAAAGAGGTAGAACTTGTAGGTGCTGAAGGTGGGGGAGACGGTTTAGAAGGAAAACACGGTGCCACACTCAGTGCAGGTACTGAAGGAGTTCTACATGGGTCTTTATCCTTTGTCCTCCAGGACGACTACGGACAGATCTCTGAAGCCCACTCCATATCGGCAGGGCTGGATTATCCTGGTGTTGGTCCGGAACATTCGTATTTGAAAGTCACTGGACGTGCTCAGTACGGCCCTATTACTGATGAAGAAGCATTTAGAGCATTTAAGCTGCTGTCAAAATATGAAGGTATTATTCCTGCCCTTGAGAGTTCACATGCTGTTGCAATGGCTGAAAAGTATGCCAAAGAGAATCCTGGAAAAACAATAGTTGTAAACCTCTCAGGAAGGGGAGACAAAGATGTTAATATAATCGCAGACTACATGGGGGTAAAATTATGAAGATAAAAAGTTACGAAGATGCATTCCAGCAGGCAAAAGCCAAAAAAGAAGGCGCATTTATTCCATTTGTAGTTGCAGGCGACCCTGATTTTGAAACATCCCTCGAAATTGTAAAAGTTTTTGTAGAAAACGGTGCTGATGCACTTGAAATCGGTTTCCCATTCAGCGACCCTGTTGCTGACGGGCCTACAGTTCAACTAGCAGATATAAGGGCACTTAAAGCAGGTATGACTGTAGAAAAAGGTTTTGAATTCATAAAGCGGATCCGTGAATTTACAGATATTCCAGTTGGAGTTCTCACCTACTATAACCTTATTTACAAAATGGGCCTCGATAAATTTTATGAAATGGCCAGAGATAACGGTGCAAATGCAATACTTGCAGCAGATTTACCTCCTGAAGAAGCAGGTGATGCCCTGGAAGCTGCACAAAAAAACGGTGTCCAGCAGATTTTCATGGCGGCACAAACCACAGGTAATGAGAGGTTGCAGGAGATAACAAAAATGTGCTCTGGTTTCCTTTATGTTGTTGCAGTTATGGGAACTACAGGTGCAAGAGCTGAACTCAAAACAACCACTGTTGACCTTATTAAAAGAATAAAAAGCCACAGCGACATTCCAATAAGTGTAGGGTTTGGTATTTCAAAACCAAAACACGTTAAGGAAGTTATAAACGCAGGCGCTGATGGTGCAATTGTCGCAAGCGCCATATTGAATATAATAACTGAAAATCTCGAAGATAAAGAAGAAATGCTGCAAAAAGTTGGTGAATTCTGCGCTGAACTTAAAGAAGGTACTAGAAGTTAAAAGTGATTTTTATGATAGCTGAATGCATAAAAAAGGTCGCTTCATTTGAAGATCTAAATGAAAAAGAAGCTTATGGATGTATGACTCAGATAATGAATGGGAATGCAAGCGACATCCAAATAGCTTCTTTTTTAACTTCCATTTCCATGAAGGGTGAGACTGTTCCAGAAATAACCGGTTTTGTAAAGGCCATGCGTGAAGTCTGCGTACCAGTATCTCCAGATATAAACGCCCCCCTCGTAGATACATGTGGTACTGGGGGTGATAAACTAAAAACATTTAATATAAGTACCATTTCAGCAATAATAGCTGCATCCTGCGGCGTGGTAATAGCAAAACATGGTAACAGAAGCATAACAAGTAAATGCGGTGGCGCAGATATACTCGAAGCACTTGGTGTAACAATAGACAGTGGGGCAGAAGAAGTTGAAAAAAGTATGGAAAATGCAGGCATCGGATTTATGTTCGCGCCCAACTTTCACCCTGCAATGAAGTACGTGATGCCTGTGAGACGGGAGCTTAATATAAGGACAGTCTTTAACATCTTGGGCCCACTTACATCACCGGCAAATGCAGATATTCAACTCCTTGGAGTTTTTGATCCAGACTATGTTGAACTGGTGGCAGATGTACTTAAAAATTTAGGTGTAAAAAAAGCCATGGTAGTTCACGGGTTTGACAGCAATGGAAATCCAGCGATGGATGAAATATCTACACTTGGAAAAACCAAAGTGGCAATTGTTGATAATGGGGAAATCAGTATTAAAGAAATTTACCCTGAAGACTTCGGTATCCAGAGGACCCGTGAAGAACTAATAAAAGCTTCCTCAGATATGGACGAAAATATGCAGATTGCAGTTGATGTCCTTAAATGTATGGAAAGAAATGAAACTGAAAAGGCAAGGCTTGATCTATGTCTCACAAATGCCGCAGCTATCCTTTTTATAAGTGGAGTCGTAGATAATTTCTCAGAAGGCGTGGAAGTTGCTCGAGATGCAGTTGAATCAGGGGCAGCCCTTAAAAAACTTCATGAATTTGTAGAAAATAGTTAATAGGGCAAAATACTAATAATAATCCCTTAAAATAGTGTTGTGTGAAAACAGAATGTATTTAAAAAGGTTTATAAAAAAAATATAATAAAATGAGGTAATTGATTACCATCATTGCTCCAATTTATAATATGGAACATCTTGAAATATAAATTTTTTTATAACCAAAAACCCTTTTTTTATTAAAATTATAAAAACTCAAAAATTGACTTATTTATTAAATAAAGTTTTAATATTCTTTTTATTTAGTTAATTTAAATCCATACACATTTCTAAAATAAATAGAGGATTTTAATGTGATTAATCTGTTTTAAAGAAGTTTATGTTTAATATTATAAATTTGTTATTATTTAATTAAAAAATAGGGTTAATTTAAGCTCTCTGAAATCACCATGTACGAAATCATTTTAGACATCATACCAAAAATGCGATATTTTATCTGATCTTTTTCAAAGATTTTACCCCAAAAGGATTTTTCGAGCTTTTTACAAGACATTACTTTTCAAAGTACCATAAGAAAAGATTAAACAAATTATTGGTGAAAGTAAAAGAATCTGTTCTAAAAAGACTCAAATCATTGGTTCATACTAGAAATATCTTAAACTGCAGCCATGTAAAAACAAAGCCACTGATAGCACCTGCAACAACCTGTGCCAGCGTATGTTTGTTAAGGTAAAGCCGGCTCCACATGACCAGAAACAGTGGAAATAAAAATAAAAGTCCTGAAGATCCAAAGACATATATCATCGCTGCTGTAGGTCCAGCAATACCCATAGAATGCAGGCTGATTTTCCAGAAAAATGTTATAAATATGGTCAGTAATGCATTTGAAAAGTAACAGAACATTAACACGGTGACAGCGGCAGGTGCTCCCGCAGTAAAAAGTATAACTGTGCCAATAAGGTATGATAAAACCCCAAAAAGTAAGGGAAATGTGCGCTCATCCTTATCTGTTATATCCAAATCTAGATCTCTATTTTTAATCCACATCCACACTGCTGTAAATGGTAAAAAAGTTGCAAAAAGCAGGCAAATTAATGTAAATATTAAAAAACCAGTTCCACCCGTTACAAAATAATTTAAAATTACAAAAATAGGTATAGTAATTATTATAGGTTGCACCAGGCGTGAAATAGATCTGGCAACGTCATATTTTGGTTCAATAGTGGAGTTAATAAATCTCATGGTAATACCTATTACAACTGATATCCCACTTTTTAATTTTCTCTTTATTAAATTTATCTATTTTAATTATTAAATTATGTTTAATAACATATACTGCCCAAGTTTTACAGTAAATTTATCCCATTATCAATGTATTCAAATTATAAGCCATACTTTATTCATTTAATCATTTAATAACATTTTAAATATCAATTTAAAAAAATAAGTAAACTATAAATACATATTAACTTTAAATAGTCATAAAATTCCGGATCCTGATATAAACTAAAGCGTATTTACTAAGTTATATCTTAAAAATAAGTTTAAATTAATTAAATAATTAAAATTTGATTTTTTTAATATAATATCAATACAACTTTAACTAAAAATAAGAGATTAATTTTCGAAAATATGGAAATATTAAATATATATTATTAAAATAGAGAATGTTTAACATTCTTTATTAAAAGTAAATGGGCCCGCTGGGATTCGAACCCAGGGCCTCACGGTTATCAGCCGTGCGCTCTAACCATGCTGAGCCACGGGCCCCATTTGATTTATAGAAACAAATTATTTCACTTATACAGTTTTACAATTTGAAATCTGTAAAGGGGTAGATTCAAGATTTAGTCTTCATCCTATATAAGCTTTACGCTTAAATTTGGATTTTTTTATAATACACTGCCAGTACCCAAAAGATTTTTCAGTTTTAAAAAACAATCTTCCAAATCATCGTTTTCAAGTACCAGTAAATTGCACCCCAAAATAGCAGAACATACAGCCATTGAAGTTCGAAGCATATCCATATGTTCATTTAAGCTATTTATAGTGTCAATAATTCTTTCTTTAGTATCTTTATGCCTTCGCTGGAGTATATTGTCCTTGGAAGACTCTATTACCACAATTATATCTGGAGATATAATTTCTATGGGTAGTGAAAGAATATAACCAATTGAAGACTGATCAACACCGTGTAAATCTACAAGAACACGGTCCATATCTTTTACTTTTAAAGCTGCACCCTTCCAAATTTTTTGCTGGGTGTCTATATCCAAACTAAACATTTCAGAATCTGTAGAAGCGAGATCTTCGCTTTTAGCTATATTAAGCATCAGATCTCCATAATTTACGTAATTATAACCTAAATCTTCAGAAACTCTTCTACAGAGAGTTGTTTTACCAACTCCAGGAACACCAGTAACAACTACAACGTTCCAAGGTAATTCCATTTCATTACACCATTTGCATGTTATGAAGTTCAAACGATGAGTTATTAAAGTAATTCCAGTTGAATCTTAAAAATTATTTGTTGACCATTTCAGAAATTGCATCAGCCATCATGTGGCCTTCGATAAGTACTTCTACTTTATCTACACCTTCTACCTTTTCAGCTGCGAGTTTTGCATTCATTGCTATGTTTGCTGCACTCATACAGCCTGGATTTGTTGGTCTGATTGTGAGTTTTGCAAGGGTAGATCCATTTTTTTCTATTTGAACATCTTCAAGAATTCCCATTTCAACTATGCTGATACCCATGTGAGGGTCAGCTACTGTTGAAACTGCTTCTTTTATCTTTTCAACTAATTCATCTGCCATGATATCTCCTCAAATACATAAATTTAATTCATATCTATTTTAAACAGTTAAACTTGTTTTTGTTTATATTTTTATTCCTATTTCAACAAATTTTAAATAATATCTAAAAATAGGGTGTTTTTATATGTTTTTATTTATTGCATTTATAGTTATTTATAATTTTTTGCTCACTATTTTTTTCTATGCCTTATTTTCACTGCAACACCTTTAACGGCCCTTTCCATTTCTTTCCCGCTTAAAATGGCCTTTCCAACTGCTACAGCTTCATCATCTTTTAAAATCACCACTTCATCACCAGGGATAATATCTGGATCAGCTTCAGTTACCCCTGGAGAGAATAAAGTGTTTGTTTTAAGCTCAAAGTTAATTTTAACCCATTTTTTATTGATATTCTGCAGAATTTTTCCGCCTTCCAGATTCAACGAATACAATCCATTATTGAAATGCAGGGTAGCGATTTGTTTTCCATCTTTAAATATTCGTTTGTCAAATCTCCCGCGGGTTTTAACATCATCAGGTATTAAACAATCAGCTTTTTTGCTGTTAAACTGATATCTTGCAATTGATCTGAGTTGATGTAATGTTTTAGCTCTTCCTTTAAGTTTAGAGTGCTTTTTAACTTCCATTTTAAGGTTGTTCATAGATTCTGATGATGTGGTTTGACCAGTCGATGTGTAGACCGCATTATCCAGATATTCTTCGCAGACCTGCTTATAACCACCTTCAACATGAGCTATTACCTCCTTTTCACCAACATAATCCCTTAAACATTCCCCAACAACTTTAATTTCTTCATGCGACCATTCACCTGTTGTTGAAGTGTCGTATGATTGTATGGGATATATTTTTTCCACTTCACGAGGGCAAACTCCAAATGGAGAGGTCAGTATGACTTCCTGTATGCCCTTTGTAGCGTTCATAAATATTGAGTGAGATCGTGATGATGAATAGGGTTTTTTCATACTGCACGGTAAAATAACCAGTGCATCACCTAATGGTTCAAGAAGACCCATTCTTTCCCTCCACCTTACTGCTTCTGGACGGAAGAGTGATTCTTCAGTTATACAGAGAACTTTCATAGTTTTTCCTCTAATTAAATAAATAACAAAATTTACATATTATTTTTTTTCATTTATACAGTTTTTATATTCCGTACTATTTATCCTTTATATTTTAGATAATTAAAAATCCCAACACAAAAGGAATATCTCCAAATTTAAAATTTTTTATTGCATTAATCGCTGAAACATCAAAACCTGAAAATTTAATTTAAAATTAACGCAACCAAATGAGTTGAATTATAAAAAAGAGATAAAAATAAAAAAATGTACACATTCTGCATTTTAATTACTTTGAAATCAGACCTGTTAAATATTGACGTTAGCCGACCTGACAGTTATACTGCCCACACTGTTTGAGTTAGTCGAAATTATAACTGGGTTAAAAGTGTTAATATTCCTTATAACATATGTATTGCTTGAAGAGGAGCTACTAGCTGCCCCGTTAGCATTGGTATTTGATAAACGGTTGTTGTTTACAATAGTTGAAGTTTGAGTTTGTGCTTGAGCTTGACCTGGGTCCTGGGTTTGACTTGGACTCAATATCGATGCATTGCCGCCTATAGTTACATTTCCACTACCCGGCAGCAGTAGAAGTTCGGCTAAAATTGATGCAGTTGCTTCATTATTAGTCGGATCTGGATCGATTATTTGTGCTGTAGCTACGCTGCACGCTGCAAGAACTATAAATGCCATTAATAATGCTGCTGTTATTTTCCTTTTAATTATTCCACCTCCATATATTCAATGATCACCTTAGAAAATAGTTATTCTCCAAAATAAGTGCAGGTAGATCATGCAATGCAAAGGATAAAATCTCAAAGGATAGAAGAAATTTAAAAACCCATTTGAACTTTACAATCATTTCAACCGCACTTATTATGCAGACGTGCAATACTATTTTCATATTATGATAGTATGTTATTACTTACTATATTAATATTATTATTTATATCTGAAATAACAATAAAAATAGTTTAATCCCAAATATACGGTGAATCTACACTTTTCTAAATAAAAATAGAACTAAAAATTGAATTTAATGTTTAAAACACCAAAAACATGTTTAAATAAAAAAAATAAGGTATTTAAAATAAAACTAATTTAATTAACCTTTCATTTAAATCTTACAGGATCTGTATTTATATCTACAATAACCGGTTTATTTGATGAAAGAGCTTCTTCAACTGCAGCTTCTAACTGTTCTGGCTTTTCGACATTAATTCCAATACCACCACAAATTCTGGCATATTCTGCAAAATCAAAGTTGTAAAGATCGGTTTGCCAGTTTTCATAGCCTTCCATCAACTGTTCCTGGCGAATCATACCCAGCTCCCTGTTATTTAAAATAAATATCTTTACTGGAAGTTCATATTTAATAGCAGTTACAAAATCTGCCATTAACATTGAAAAACCACCATCCCCTGCAACACATACCACCTGCCTATCTGGATATATAAGCTGTGCCGCAATCGCTGCTGGAAGTCCAAATCCCATAGAAGCTAAATAACCCGAAAGTATCATCTTCTGTGTGTCTTTCATCCAGAAATTCCTTCCGAACCACCATGTATTTTCCCCAATGTCCAGAGTTATAACCGCATCATCTGCAAGTTTATCGTTGAGGACTTTAATTATATACGGAGGACGTACCGGCGCTGTTTTTGAATCTATTTCCCCATCCAGTAACTTTAACCAGTCTCTTTTAAGTTTTTTAATCTCATCAAGGTAATTTTCTTTCTTGCTTTCTTTAACCAGTTCATTAAGCTTAGGTAATATTTCAGCACTGTTTCCAAGGAGGCCAACTTCCACAGGATACTGCTTAGCTATCATCATGGGATCCATATCGATCTGTATGGTTTTCTTCTCTGGTATCTGAGTCATATCTGAAAATGAAGACCCAACCACAATTAAAAGATCAGCACTTCGAACCAATCTGGTGGCTGCAGTTGACCCAATTCCTCCATGGCTGCCTACATAAAGATCATTGAACTCATCTACCGCCCCTTTACCTCTAAAGGTACTGACAATTGGTGCCGAAATTTTTTCTGCAAGTTCTAATAGGTTAGCTCCCTGTCCCATTGCACCAAAACCAGCGATTATCACAGGTCTTTTTGACTGGTTGATGATCTGGGCCGCCTGCATTATCACAAACATTGGCGGCGATATAGCTTTATTTGGGAAACTGCCGTCAAATGAAATTATTTTTTCAGTATGAGGTAATTTCTGGACATCATTTGGAATACCAATATGTGCCACACCCCTATCTGTGATTGCATGTTTCATTGCAAAGGTTGTAAGGGTTACTGTCTGGTTTTCAGACATCAATATCTCATCAAATATAGTAATAGGCTTAAAAAAGGAGTGCTGGTCTATTTCCTGGAAAGATCCCGGGCCAATTAACTGTCTTTTAACCATTCCAGTAAGTGCTAAAACAGGCGAATGGTCCAGCTTAGCGTCGTATAGTCCAGTAGCTAAGTTTGTAGCACCAGGTCCTGCTACAGTCAGGCATGCTGACACATGCCCCTTTAATTTACCGTAGGCAGATGCCATAAATGCCGCTGATTCCTCATGACGTACCTGTATGTATTTAATTTTTTCATTTTTCCGTATTGCATCTATAATTCCGAGGGATGAAGTTCCAGGTATCCCAAAAACATATTCTACTCCCCACTCAGCCATCTGTTCCACTAAAACATCAGAAACTGTTGATTCACCCTCCTTAAGTTCCTTAACTTCTTCAGTAAGCAGTACAAATTCACTCTTTGGAGAATTACAAACTGGACACGTCCAGTTTTCAGGCAAGTCCTCAAATTTAGTGCCTTCTTTTTCATCATCATACACATAGTTACACACCGTACATCTATATTTTGCCATGTGAGTCACCAAGCCATTTTAAATTTCAATACAACCTAAAATATTTTATTTCATCATATTAAAAACGTCCATGTTCCACAATATGTCCTATAAACTGCAAAACAACGAAACTACGTACAATAAGCTAATTTTTGCCATGAAGTTACCATTATACATTAATATGATCCTAAAAAGTAATAAAATATTCTATGGCACATTATAAAGCGTTCCCACATTTAAAGCTTTAAATCATTAAAAATATGGATTTAAGATAGGATTGATTCATAACTGGATTTCATGATAATATTTTCAATTAATGAACTTACAATAATCTAAATGATTAACCAGTGACTCCAAATTTTATTATAATGGTTTCAATGTTGAAACAGCTATTTTACCGGTTATCTGCATTTATATACTTTTAAAATCAAAACATTACTCTATGGAAAAATATAAAGTAAGTTCTGCAGGTAATAATGAACTTTTCCTAATTACCGATTGCTACAAAAAGCTTTGCCAGATAATGAAAAGCTTGAAAAATGACAGGGGTAAAATAGTCCATGTAATCGGGGCTCCAGGTACTGGTAAATCAGCGAATATTTACCATGCCATAGGTGATCTTAATTTAAATATTTATGATATGAAATTACGTTTAAAATCAGTGAATATAAGCTCAAAACAGGTTTTTAACACCATGTTTGAAGGATTAAATGAAGATCTGGAAGTAAAATCAAAAGAAGAAATTTATAGAAAACTTTCAGAATATGATGCAGTTTTAATTGCAGATAGTTTTCATGATTCACATAATTTAGACCCTACTTACATAGGTTTCAGTAAATGGACTTATTATTCTGGTTTTAAAGCTCTTCATTTTTATTTACTGTGTATAGCTGAATATTTAAGGCACAGAAAATACTTCAAAAATATAAACATTATTTTACAGACTGCATGGCGAATCCATATACTGGGGAAAAAATATGATTTATTTTCAGATCTGGGCTTATTTTCAAAAATTCTTGTAAATATACTCAACATATTTTTTGATGTTGTCTTGATATGTTACTCAGAAAAAGAAACTATAGAAATTGTAAAAATGCATGTTGAAGATGCAGACACAGATACAGTTAGAGAATACATCCAGAAATATGGCCATAAACCAAGATTTATATGTGATGCACTCAAAAAATAAGATTAAACTTTTTTCGCAGTTAGCTGTTAAACTACAAATAGATACATGAATCAAGTTGAGTATATAATGAGGATAAAAGATGATAAAGACCCTTATTAAATCTACAAGACTGTCATGGGCATCTAAAAACTTCAATGCATACCTGCTTGCCCTTACATATGCTTATTTTTCAGGAACACTAATTACAAATCCTTTTGAAATACTGGAAGGCCTTTTACTTGTTTCAGTGCTCTGGGGAGCATTGTACAGTTTAAATGATCTGACTGATCTTGAGGTAGATAAAAAAGATTACACTAAAAGAAACAGGGCCTTCATTGAAAATAAGATCGATGAAAAGTGGATACTGATTTTTTCCAGTTTTCTGATAGTTGCAGTATTTATAATCTCACTGACTACTTTAAATCCCCTATTTACTATAATTTTAGGGCTAATGCTCTTAAACCAGTTGATCTATACATTACCTCCCATAAGACTTAAAGACACCATATTTGCACCTTTTACAAGTACTGCCACAAACAGCGTCTTAAGGATAGCTTCATGCTGCGTGCTGTTGGGCAACGTGTTTTTAGTTCCAGTAAGCGTATACTTTTTCATGTACATGGCAGGAATGGCCACTTATGTTATGTATAAATCAAAACAAATTTCTGCAAGTATTGTAGGAGTTATAGCTGGTGTAAGTTTAATTTATGTATTGTACACTGGAGAAATGAACATTATACAATTTACAGTCGCGATTTTACCATCATTTTTAGCTGCAATACCATTATACATTTCTGTTTATATAGATAAAGAGAAAATGACTCAGATCGCTGACATTTTATATCATCAAGTCGCAATGGTATTCTTTTTAATAGTTATTTTAATTATTCTGTTTTAAAAAGAAAAAAAGTTTGATCAAAAATTTGATCAAAATTATTTAGAACAGTTTTCCCAGCTTCAATAAAGCTTTAGGTGAGACTTTAACAAGCACTCTAAGAAGTTCACTTGTACTTATTTTTTCAAATTCAGTTTCCCGGAACACTTTTGCTATTGAATCTAGTTCTTCATTTGAAAGGCTTTCAAGATAGCTTCTTGCCTTCATGTACTTATTAAATGAATCCCCAATTTCTTCTTTACAGCGTTTTCCATATTCTGCAAGCCTTTTTTCAGAGAAATCATCGTCTTTAACTGCTTCAGCAGCGATTTGGCCGGCAATACGTCCGCCCTGCATACCGCTTATTATTCCCCCACCAGTTAAAGGATTTACCATTCCACCTGCATCTCCTACAACCATAACGTTATCAGCGGCTATTTTTTTAAGGATTCCACCTACAGGGTCTCCACCTATATTAAGTTCCACTGCTGTAGCATTTTTAGTTGTAGGGCAGTTTTTTACAAAGTCAACGAGATGTTCATAGGCGCTTTTTTCTGTTAATGTTGGTATAACTGCAAGACCTACGTTTGCAATGTCTTTTCCTTTTGGGAATACCCAAGCATATCCTCCAGGGGCAACTTCTCCAAAGTAAAATTCTAATGCAGTGTCACTTTCCAGTTCTACTCCAACCATTTCAAATTGAGCACCAGATTCCATATCTTTAGGTTTGACTGCAGTTTTAAGACCACCCCATCTTCCAACTCTTGATTCTGGGCCGTCTGCACCTATGACTATTTTTGCTTTGATTTCAAACTGTTCTCCCATGCGTTCTGCTTTAACAATTACATGGCCGTCTTTCCTTTCTAAGCCTTTAGCAAGAGTCTTGATCATTATATCTGCGCCTGCTCTTGCAGCGTCCATAGCCATATGTTTATCAAATACCTTTCTTTCCACCACGTAACCCATTTCTGGAAGTTTTACTGTGTCTTCAGTAAGCCAGACGTCGGTTCCATTTGGAGATACAAGACGTACTCCATTGATTTCTGAAGTTATCCATCTGCTGCTTGGCTCTACGCCTAATTCAATTAAACCATCCTTGGATACACCTTCGGCACATCTTTTAGGAGCGCCTATTTCCGATTTTTTTTCAATCATTAACACTTCTGCACCGTTTAAAGCAGCGTGTTTGGCGGCAGATGAACCTGCTGGACCTGCCCCAATTACTAGAACATCAGTTTCAATTAACATTAATTCACCTTATTCTTCTTTTATTAAAGCACGCACTGGGCATGCCTGTACGCATATTTCACAATCTTTACATGAACTTTCATCAAACGTTATGGTTGCCTCGCCTACTTCAATCAGGCATCTTGGGCATACGCCTGCGCATTCACCACAATACATACACCATTCTTTAACTATCTTCATTTTATCCCTTTTCTGATTTTTTTACTCTCGGATTTAACTCTTATTCAGTTTATTATAACTCCTTTATTAATCTTCACATAATAAAAAGTTACATCCACTTTAAAATTAGTATAAAGTGAATTGGAAGATCAAGTATAAAAACTTGATTATAACAATTTTTTATGATTCAAATTTAGACGTGCATTTCAAGTGTAAAATTTCATGTACTTTATAGAAGATGTAGCAGAATCCTGTAAGCTAAGTGCAAGTATGTTAAATGTGTATAAATGAAATTACACTCAGACAACTTAGGCACATGTTAATGTGTATGTATAACACATATACACATATTACACACATCACAAATATTGTAAATAAATTAATAGGTATCTAAAAAATATTTAAAGATTAATATAAAAGCTAAAAATTTATTTCTAAGGTTTTTTAAACTACAGTATGTATTAAATAATGATATAAATATATTTTGCGCATTTTAAGTTATTTAAAAAAATAATACGCTCTTTTATCAAAAAAAATAGAATGTTTAGTAAATGCAGGATTTACTTATTCTTCTTCCTCATCTTTCTTTGATTTAAATACATATCCACATTTAGTGCAAATCACTGCCCCTGTTGTTGCATGAGCATGATGTTCGGTTTCTATATTTCTTTTAACTGTTTTATCCACACCGCCACATTTAGGGCATTTTTTAGCCAAGTCACCTATTTTCATTTTAGCATACCTCTTATAAACATTACAATTACTATTTTAACATTTTTTTATCAAATAACTATTTCTTCTTCTAATTTAATTAAACTTATGATAAATCTAAAAACAACATAATAATAGTGGTTCATCTTTAAACGACCCACATGCAAATAAGAATCTAAATAAATAAATTAGTAAATAGAACCTCCTGATTAAACTTACAACTTTAAATCGTATTATAATGTTTTTTTGACTTTTTAGCACTTGGTTTAAATTAGAGTTCAGCTTGCAGCAATGTTTATATACTTTGATCTGCATATTATAATACATTCGGGGAAGACCGAACTAATATAAACATCTCTAAAATTTGAATAATTTTAGGAGGCCGAGACATGAAAACAGAAGAACTAAGCAAAAAATGTCCTAAATGCGGTTGTAAAGATAAACATATCATACAAAATGATTCAACAGGGATGCTTGTAGGTGTTGAATACAAACACTCCGGATCCAAAGTCCCAAAGGGATCTAAATTCCGCTGCACTGAGTGCGGATACGTATTTGAATAAATAACGAGATTTAGGGTTAATCCTAATGACTCTATAATTGCCCTAAAACTCACATATTTCTTCTTATTTTAAATTACAGAATTATAACTTATTAATATAGACTAATTAAACTGGGAAAACCTCATCCAATAATTAAATCACTGGTTAAATACGCTTAAGCATTATCGACATTATCCCCGGTTTTTGCACTTTTTCCTCAGGCTTTCCTGCCCCAAATGCCATCATACCCCGTGAGGACAAAAACTCTTTATTTACACGATCTGTTATTTCCTTAAATATTATTTTATACGCCTCACAGTGAGGGTCCACACCATCAATTTCCGCTTTATTAGTTTCTTCATTAATTTTTAAAGCATTATAAGGACATCCTCCCCTACAAAACTTCACATATGAACATCTTTTGCATTCTTTATCTACATATTCCTTAAATTCATCAAGAAGCTTTGCGGGTGCAGATTTAGAAAGATCTTCAACTGTGGGGTGGTCACGGACATTGCCCATCACGTACTCAGGCATTCCTACAAATCGATAGCAAGGATATATGCTTCCATCAGGCCCCACAGCAAATGTATCTCCCATACAGTCGACGTAAGTACAGACAGTTCCCCTACGAGTAAGTACACATTTACAGAGATGGTCTATGTTCATAATTTCAATTTCACCCATATTTTCCAAATATTTATCTAAAAGATAGATTAACAGCTCCCCATACTTTTGCGGATCAATAGCCCATTTAGTAGGGTCTTCACTGCGCAGTGAAGGTAAAGCAGGGTGTAATTTAAGTGTCAAACCCTTTTCAAGGAAAAAATTAAAAATATCTTCCTTATAATCTATAGAATAAGAAGTAAATGTAGAAATAAAACTGACTTTTAAACCATGTGCCTTGGCAATTTCATAGCCTCTCATGGTCCGCTCATAATAGCCTTCCCCTCTCTGAAAGTCATTAAGTTCCTTAGGCCCGTCTAAACTTGAACCTATTGGAATATTATACTCGCTGAAAAGTTCAGCAAGTTCATCTGTCATAGTCCATAGATTAGTCTGAAGGGCAAACGCAGGTTTCAGATCATTCAAACCGTTTCTAAGCATTGGCAACGCTTTTTTATAAAAATCCAAACCAGCAAGGAGAGGTTCTCCCCCATGAAATGTAAATGTAACTGGTTCGTCGCGGAATGTCTTAAGCCAGTTAACGATTTCTTCAACAGTTTCAATGCTCATTACAGGAGATCCCTCCTCAGAACTCCAGCAGTAGTTGCACTCAGAAGGACAGCCCAAAGTAGGAATTATCATTACATGAAAAGCCATTGTAACACCATTTTTAGTTATTAAAAACTCATATGTTAATAACTTAATTTTTCTATTTATATATTATCCTATTTTCAATTTTTAAATTGAAATAACTATAAATTATTAACTAGGTTATGCCCTTCTTAAAATACAACAACATTAAATTGCTGAAAACATA
The DNA here is from genome assembly GCF_000745485.1 of Methanobacterium veterum. Lineage (NCBI taxonomy): Archaea > Methanobacteriati > Methanobacteriota > Methanobacteria > Methanobacteriales > Methanobacteriaceae > Methanobacterium > Methanobacterium veterum. Next base: position 31,106 of record NZ_JQJK01000014.1, on the reverse strand, counting down.
AAATTAGATTTAAATAGATAGTTAATGAAATTAAAACTCAATTAAAAATCACTTTTCAACTCATTTACTTCTTAAAATATGCCGCGGGACTGGCCTATTTTTAAGATCGATTTATAGTCCCCATGATAATTTGAAAAAGCTTATATATCTAATCATAAGAAAATAGTTTGTAATTAATAAATTATATTATTTTAAAACGGTGGTTTGAGATGTGGAATGAAATAGGCTTCCTGATAGTCGTTTTAATTATTGGAGGGTTATCCGGAGCTGTTATAGTTATGTATAACAGTTTAATTAAGCTTAGAAACGGTGCAGATAATGCATGGTCACAGATTAATGTTCAATTAGAACGAAGAGCAGATTTAGTATCTAACCTGGTTGAAACAGTAAAAGGATATGCTAAACATGAAAAAACTACACTTAAAGGAGTTACTGAAGCACGAGCAGGACTTTCAAATGCAGAAACTGTAAAAGAAAATGAAAAAGCAAATACTCATCTAACTAAAACTTTAAGAAGTTTATTTGCAGTTGCAGAAGCTTATCCTGATTTAAAAGCTGACGAAAGTTTTGAAGATCTAATGAAACAGCTGTCTGAAACTGAAAACCAGATTGCATATTACCGTCAATTGTACAATGATGTAGTATGGCAATATAACAATAAATGCCAGATGTTTCCAAGCAATATCGTTGCCAACTTCTTTGGATTTGAAGAAGAAAGATACTTTGAAATTAATGAAGCTGAAAAAACAGTTCCACATGTAGATTTCACAAGCGATGATACTTTAGAAGCCGAAAACATTTAAAACAGGTTAAAAGTCAATTAAATCCTTAAATTAACTTTTTTGCAAATATAAGTATTTATTATCTAAATAATGATTTATTAAAGCTATTATTTTAATTATTTTCCATCAATTTAATTAACTTACAGCCAATATAATTATTAAATTACTTTTAATCTTTTATACATTAATTGGAGTAATACTGTAACCTGGTAATTATTTAATAAAAAATAAAATATATGTATGATTACAATCAAAAACAGTAGTGGTGGTCTTATGGTTGACACACATGATATTAAAGGCAAAGGTAAAGAGTTAAAAGGAAAAATAAAGGGTAAAGCTGCAGAAGAAAAAGGAAAACTTAAAGGCAAATCCGCTGAATTAAAGGGCAAGGTGAAAAAGTAAAAAAAATAATTCTACTACATATTCTCCAGTATAATCTGTATCCTACAAATGAACATTCAAACCCAGAAATAAATCATCTTCTGAATTAATGTATGGCCCATTTTAATATTTGTAATATGATTGAATTAAGGATTAATTGGTGATATTATGATTAAAACATTAAATCAAGAAAAAATAGGGCAACCTCGAAAAGGTTTCGTTAGTTTTAAACTAGAATTTACAGATGATAAGCTGTCTAAAGAAAATATAGATGATATAGGTAAAAAATTACTTGAATATGAATCACATGTAACTCATTTTAAAGACGGCAGTGCTTATGAATATGAGATAGATCCAGAAGACAAAATTATTAATGTAATAATACATTATCCCCTTAAAAAATGGCCTGTTGAAGAACAAAGAGATATTAAACTAATTAACGATTTTGCAGACGATTTTCAGGAATTTTATAAAAGTAAAGTTGATCACTAGCTTATTTTTAATAATTTTAGTGCATACTTTTAAAAATTAACTTGTACGCTCATGTCGAAATAGTTGTGCCGATATTACTTTGAATTTTTATGAGTTACATGGTTAAGTAAATTACACTCTTCCAAATATAATTCCATATAATTAATTGATATTATAATTTAACATAAAGCATGAAATGTGCACATGATCATGAACATGTAAAAATCGCAGCTAACAAACACGATGTGTTTGTAGCCTGCAAAACCCTCAAAATTCGAAGAATTTTGGGGCATGCAAAACTTCGTTTTGCGGTTCAGGGAAACCTTAAAAAATCGTAGATTTTTTACGTATAGAAAAATGCTACGCATTTTTCTCTAACTATGGTTTTCGGGGCGTCAAAGATTTTCGATAGTTTCGTGGCTCCGAGACAAAGCTTGCGAAACTCTGTTTCGCTCTCTGAAATCGGAGATTTCGAGAGTCTCGAAAGCTCCAAAAAACCTGTCAAAAATTGAAAATTCTCGCAAATTTCATTTGCGAGTTGAAAATCAAAAATTTTCAATTTTCACAAGCTTCGGTTTTTTGAGAGATTTTTACGGTCACAAAAACTTCGGTTTTTGTGAACATGAGCGAAAAAGTGAATTAATAGAAACCCATTAATTAAATGCTGTAGATAAATTAAATAAACTATAAAAACTAAATTAATAGAATATAAACCATTTCATTAATTAATTTCAATATCCGCTGTTTTAAATCAATCAAATAAGTGGTATTATGAAGAATAAGTATTCTAAAAATAAAGAAGAAAATCCATTAAAAGAGCTTGATAAAATTAAAGTACATTCATTTAAGGAATTGGAACATAAATATTTTAGTGATATGAAATTTGAAGATTTTCAAAGGGAAAGGTTAAAAGAATTTGATAAAAAAGAATTAAAAGATTTCAAAGAATTTGTAGAAGATTCAAAGATAGATACATCTTTAGAAAATCTAAAATTAGAATTGAATTCTGATAGCACAATAAAAAATATCCTGAAAGAATTAAAAGATATTGGAATAAATGGGAAACGCCAGCTAAAAATTATAACAATGCTCAAAAAAGAAATTCGGAAATAAAAAAAGATACTATTTTAATTATTCTTTATGCTTATTAATTGAAGATGTATTTTATTATCATTTCTAAACGTTTTTCGTGTTTTATCAATAATAAAAGTTATATACCTGTTATAACAATGTTACATTGAAGATATTTTAAAATGTGTCTTCAAAACCCAGAAATTTGCTGCTTTTTAAAGCACTGGCCTGAACTGATTGCAATCACCTAAATTAGTTCACGGCGCTTTTCTATAAAAGATTTCGTTAGCCTGTGTAGCTCAAAGGCCAGAGCAGTTGCCTCGTAAGTAACAGATAGGGGTTCGAGTCCCTTCACAGGCTTAAATGCAGTTACTTTAAAAACGTTATTTGAATATAACCTTAATTAATAGTTTTAGGTTTCGAATTATTCAATTAATAAGCTAGCCCCTTAAAAACATGACACGAATCATAAACCAGGTATTAACTTATAAAACTTTAACTTAAATTAAATTTTTTAAACTTAAATCCAGTCAAACTCAGTGTTTGGATTAACCTTGGTTTTTAATACAGTCCACGATTTAATAGTGGTTTCTTCCTTGATAAATTTGGATATATCCTCAATTTCATCGTAATTATACACTATAATATCGTATCTATCATAGCTGACAGTTATATCTGCAATACTTTTGAATCTTTCCTGCAGCAGCTTAATATTTTCTTTCACTTCTTCAGAACTCATAATTATGGTATATTCTTATGGACTAATAAATTTGTGTTTTCTGTATTTTTAGCCCACAATGAAATTAATCTGCCGCTGTTAAATAACTAAATAATACTATTTTAGACTCATTTTGTATCATCAACTATTCGTTCTTTAGATCCGGTGTAAATTGAATCAAATTTTACAGTTTTAAATTATTAATTCAACATAAATCAAATGACCTTCTTAAATTTTCATCAAAAATAATATACCCTTCCTCAAATTTACTTAATCTCACCCCAACAATATACATTCATGAACAGCTACATTCCCCCCGTTATTTACTTATCTTCTTCTTGCTTTTTATGTTGGATATAAATCACCAAATAATCAGGACTATACTATATTCTGTGAAAATGGAGTTATATCCCTAAAAAAGATATGTAGCCCTTTTAAATACATTTACGAGTAAATGAGTTTACATTTTGATTTAAAATTTTTGTAATTACTAAAAAATATTTTTAAAAGCTAAACTAAAATTGAGCACCTGAAAATAAATATTAATTATATATATAAAAAATTAATAAAAGTAAAATGAGTTTTAAAAACACTCATGTCTATGCATGAATTTATACTTTAGTTAAATTATAATTGGATATAAGAATTAAAAACATGTATTTATCAACTATTACACGTGAAATTACATTAATTCACACACACCCTGACATGAATGTTTAAAAATTTTTTAGTATTGACTGTATTGAGATCATAGCTGGAATTCTTAATTTTTAAATATAGAATAACACCGCTATTTCAAAATTTAAACTAATTTAAATAATAGTACAGGCTTTTACTTACTATTTGAGGTAAATAATATGTTGGAGTTTAAAGAATTTAAAATATTAGAAAGTGGTAGTAACTTAATTACTCCAATTAAATTCAGATTTACAGATAACGAATTAAAGGAAGAATTTCTGGAAGGTATGTATGAAAAATTAAATGAATATGAAATGTATTTAGAATATGATTGTAAAGGTGAATTTAATATTGAAAATAAAAAAGAAATTATCATTGAAATGATTATAACATTTCCAAGTAGAAAAGTTCCTGAAGATAAAAAGGAATTAGAAGAATTTATCAACCGGCATGTAATGGATTTCAGTGAGTATTATTATAAAATAAATAACTTAGAGAACTTAATTAATGATAATTTAATAGCACCTATCTAATTTTTGTTAGATAATTATAAATAAGGTGCTGTAATTTAATTTGATAGTTAATTATTATTTGAATACTATTTTTAACTGTCCATTTACTACATACCACCATTTAGTCGTAAAAGCAATAGAAATGAGTGATATAAAATAAAATAACATTTTTAAAGTTTAATATTAACTTTTAGGTTCCCCATTTTAATTTAAACTAATTGATCCCCTAAAATTTTTGATGTTATCGCCTTAACTTATAGATTATTTTAACAAAAATTTAATGCTTTTTTAATTCAGGTGACTTTGCATGTACTGGATTAACAGGAAAAAATATAAGACATTAAAACCAATATTAATAATTATATTCTATACCTTATTATAACTTCGATATATTCAGTTATTATTAACACATTACAGTCCCCTCTAACAACGATCTTATTATTTTTATCAAAATTTATGGAGGTTGATGATGTGAGTAAAAAATCAGTTAATTGGTGGAATATTATAAACAAAATCAGCCACGATAAATCCACATGGGATTATCTAGAACCTGCAGAAATAGTAGAAATCCTACAGAGAGTAACTGAAGCAAAAGAAAAGATAGTTGGACTGGATAGATATATTCGTATCCATTTAGGCCCGGCATTGCAAAAATTACAATTTTTAACGGATCCATGGTATGTCTATAATTTTCAAATTTATAGATACAACATATAAAAACATCTCTAATCCACCATTTTTTTATTTTATGGTATCAAAATTATAATTTAAAAAGTCAATGTATGATACTATACTGATAATAAATAGTTAAAAGACCAATAAAGTCATTAAATACTTTATTAGTCCATAAAACTAAGTTTTATTTTAACATTTCTTTAACTGCTTTCATTATTTCAAGTTTCTTTTCTATCATAGAGTTTTTCATATCTAATTTAGAAGCCATGAGCCTCTTTTTGCGTTCCATCATCTCAAGTTTCTGTTCAATCATGGTAATCTTAAGGTCTATTTTCATGGCTAAAAGTTTCCTTTTATCCTGTTCAGAGAGCTGTTCCATTATTTCTTTAGTCATCATCTTTTTTTTCATCATCTTTTCCATCATCATCATTTCTTTCATTTTTCCCATCATCATTTCCTCTTTCACGTTATCACCCCTACACCTCTAAGTAATACTTTTACAATTATTTGTATTAAAAAGTATCTAATTATGTAACATCGCGCTATAACATACTTAAATAAATCAATAATAAACCCCTCAATTAATCATACCAAGACAAAGTTTACGTTTTAAAACTTAAAACCGCCCTAAAAATTAATGAAAATAAATTTAATTAATTGTTAGATCTAATGGTAAAATAAAATGTCGAACCGTTTCCGAATTCTGATTCAACCCATATTTGTCCCCCATGACGTTCAACAATTTTTTTACAAACTGCAAGTCCAATTCCAGTCCCAGAATATTCATCTCGAGTATGCAATCTCTGGAATACTTCAAATATACGATCTCTAAACTGCGGTTCTATGCCTATTCCATTATCAGCAACTGAAAATATATAGTTATTACTTACTTTTTTACAAGAAATATGAACTTTCATTTCTCCTTGTTTTTTACGAAATTTAATTGCATTACTTATAAGGTTCTGGAAAAGCTGGATCATTTGTTTATCATCTACCATCACCGTAGGGAGTGGATCTATTGTAATTACTGCATTACTTTCATCAATAGCTATTTTCAAACTATTTAATGTTTGATTTAAAATTTCTTCGAAATCCGAGAGTTTAAATTCATTATTTCTTGTATTGACCCTTGAATAATCTAACAGTGCTTTAATCATTGTTTGCATCCGATTTGCACCATCTACAATATAATTTATAAATTCATCTGCATCTTCATCTAATTTATGCTTATATCGCCGCTTTAAAAGTTGTGTAAAACTAGCTATTGTTCTAAGTGGTTCCTGAAGGTCATGGGAAGTGACATAGGCAAACTGTTTCAGTTCGTCATTGGAGCGTTTCAGTTCATCTACAAGAATATTCAATTCAGCTGTTCTTTTCTGAACCTTTAGTTCCAGTTTATCATTTGCTTCCCTTAATGATTCTTCAGCCCTTTTACGCTCTGTAATATCGCTGTTAATTTCCATAAAACCAATTGGGATATTATTTTCATCCTTCTGTAATGCCCACCTACTGGAAACTATAATCTTTTCACCACTGCGTTTTGTATGAATTAATTCACCTTCCCAGTAACCTTTAGAAAGAAAACGTTCACAGGTTTCATTTAATGAATCTGGAAATTCAGTTTTAAGTAAGTCATGAGTAACTTCACCCAAAACTTCTTCCTCATGCCAGCCATACCTTTCTTCAGCACCTTTATTCCAAAAAGTAATTTTATCCATCATATCATGGACAATTATAGCATCATGAGTGAGATTAAGCAAATCAGCCTGTTTTTTTAACTTTTTTTCTAATTTGTATTTATAAAAAGCATTTTCTATGTTACATTTTAGTTCATAAATACCGGCTGGTTTTACAATAAAACCATATGGTTCAGTTAATTTGGCCCTTTCAAATGTTTTTTTATCAGAATAAGCAGTTAAATATACTACTGGAACATCAAAGCGCTTTTTAATTAATTTTGTAGTTTCTATACCATCCAGTTCTCCTTTAAGTACTATGTCCATTAAAATTAGATCTGGTTTTAACTTTTTTATCCTGTTGATAGCATCTTTTCCAGTATCTTCAATGGAAAGTACTTCAAATCCTAGCTTTTCTAGTGATATCTTAATATCTAAAGCTGTGATTACTTCATCTTCAACTAATAAAACTTTTATACACATTTAAAACCCTTCATTTAATTTAATATAATTTTAAAATTATTAAAATATATAATTATTTGTATTATACTATGATTAGAGTTACATCTATATAAATTAAAGGTTTAATTAGAGCAGATAGTAAAATAAAATTTAAAAATCAAAAAATAGATAATGCACATCTAATATGTCATCATTATCCTTAAAATTGAATAATTAAATCAAATTAGTGTAAAATTAGGTCAATTAAATCAAAAACATTATTTAAATATGTATTAACAAAATATATTCTTTCTAAGTACTCAACTTTCTTTTAAAATAAATTCAGAAATTAGGGAAACAAAAGTACAAAATTTTTAATATTATTATTTACAAAAATAGTATTATGTCTGATCAAAAAATGAATAATAAACAAAGAGTTGAAAAGTCAATTAAAAAGCCAGAAAGCATAGGGAAAGGCTATCTAGACATAATAGAAAACACATTGAAAACATTTAAAGAACAAAAAAAAGCAGATATTCATTACTTAGATAATATTGAACATACATTAGAAACTTACAAAAAAGAACTTGAATACATGGACAAGAAAAATAAAGAAATGCACAACAAAATTTTAAAATTAATTAAACACAAAAAAGTCCTGGATAATAAAGTTAAAGAAGACTTAAAAAAAACTGACAAACATATTCAATTAATTAAAATCCAAAAAGAATTGTAACTATATTCAAAGTTAAATAACTAATTTTATAAAATAAAATTATATTAATATCAATTTATACAGGTTATTGTATAAAATCAAGCCTAATATCCTCTTTATTTATTATAGCATTCTTTAAATGATTCTATTTGTCAATTTCATATATTTTAATTAATTCATCAAAGTTTTCATTTAAATCAACCATTAATATGTTATTAAGGTTTAAAAAATCAGTATTTAGTTATAATCCATTACGAGATATAATTTTCGAACCCCATCGTTATCAAAATAAAACAAAAAACCAGCTATTTTTCTTTAAATATGCTTTAAATCTTTGTCACAATTTTGAAATGTAATAAAATTAATTTAAAAGGTCAAATACTTTAATTAAAGTAATAACAAATATCTAGAGAATGTAATACTATTATAAATGTATAGAAAAGCTTATTAATGATTTAGATACAATATGTTAGTATATTACTGATTTATAACTATCTGTACTAATTACACCGCTTCAAATTATTCACATTATACTAATATTTCTGTTTATTTTAATCAAAATTTCGAGGTGATAGATATGAAAAATACCGTAGTAAATTGGTGGAACATCATAGTTAAATTAAAAAATGACAGCTCTTTATGGGACTATCTAGAGCCTGCAGAGATAATGGAACTTGTACAAAGAATGAAAGAAGCAAAGGACATGATAGCAGGTTTAGAAAAATATATTAATATAGATTTAAGGCCTGCACTGCAGAAATTGAATTTTTAATATTCAATAGCCCAATTTCCATATAATTTGCTTTTTGTATTAACTCCATTATTTTTTATTATAATTTAAAAGATTATTTTTAAAGTTTATTTAGGATTTAGAAGTTGAATAATTATATTTTAAGATAAAAAGATTAATTAACTATTTTCAATTAAATCTACAAATTAGAAGGACATAAAAACATGAAAATATAAATTTAATTAATATTTCAAGGTATATTCTCCCTACTAAAAAACATTTAAAAGATTTAGAACTAAAGATTAATCCTAACATTCTGTATATCTGCATCGATTACTTTTTAATCTGTTATTAACCCCACAATATGAATCTTAAATACATAACTGTATATAATATTAAATCCAAATAAGGTAATACTTGAAGTTTTTTTTATTAGAGGTTGAAGAAAATCTCTTGAGATTTTAGAAAATACATAGTATTTTCTAACCGGAGGAAACTAAATTTCCCCGGCCCCGAAAACGGAGTTTTCGAGGGCTCCCAAAAAATTCTATGAATTTTTTGAGGATTTTCTGAACCTTTTGAAAATCTATGATTTTCGAAGGCCTGTGGAAACATAGTTTCCTCGGCCCCGAATGCTACGCATTCGAGGGCCCGAACACAAAGTGTTCGGCGGCCCCAAAAATGGAGGTTAAAAAGATGTCAGAAGAAAATATTGTATACATTGGAAATAAACCTGTAATGAACTATGTTCTAGCTGTAGTAACTCAAATGAATGGTGGCGTTCCATCGGTTATGTTAAAGGCCAGAGGAAGAGCCATAAGTAGGGCAGTTGATGTTGCCGAAATTGTAAGAAATAGATTTATAACCGATGCAGAAGTAGGAGCTATAGATATCAGCACAGAAGAAGTATCAAGCATGGAAGGATCAAACAGTAACGTTTCAGCCATTGAAATACAGCTCAGCAAATAAAATCTAAAAATCCTTATAAAACCTCTCTTTAAAGAGAAATCTTTTTCTCTTTAAAATTTAATTAATTTTTAAATTTTTCATTAATAAAAAAACTCTAGCCCTTAAAGTTATTTTTTAAAATAGAATTAAAAAAAGTTTATTTACTATTCTAAAACACTCATGTCCATTACAGGCAGGATTTATACTTTATGTTAAATTATAATTAATAAGAAGACCTGTATTTTAGATATTCACATGAAAATACTGCATTAATTTCAACATCTATAACATGAACTTAAATTAAACAGTAATATATAAATTGCCACACTAATTTAATAGTTAAATAGATAGCAGGATCATATATTCCAAATACACATAAATTTATTAATTTTTGGAGTCGCAAAGTTTATATTTGATTAGAAACATCTTCATTATATCTTTATATTGCGATTATATCTATTTAGAATCAGATTTTAACCATTTAAATCAGGATTCATATTTCTTTTTTAATAAAAGTTAACCAAAATGGAGGTTTTCATCCATTTAGGTTAATTAATCTACATTTATACTGTTAAATTCTATCTAATATTAAAAATTGGAATGACCACAAATGAAATTCAGGAAAAACACAGAAAACAAAAAAGAATCAGAGGATTTATTAAAAAAAGCGAGCAGATGCAACCCTAAAGGGCTGAAAGAACTACTTAAACAAATTGAAGCTGAAATTGCTGTATGCAAAGGGAAAAATCATGACCTCTTAATAGCAAAGACCATAATTACCAGCAGGTTAGCTTCAATGAGAGATAGTGGTAAAATACCATTATAATCTCTCCTTATTTTATAATTCTAAAATTAATAGATTATTTAATTAGTTATAAGACCAGTTACCAACTAATTTCAACGTAAACCTGTTTTTACTAGATATTCTAATTAAAAACGGATAGTTAACAAGCTGGTATCAATATTCAACAAAATTAATGATTATTGGACTTGAACATGTTACACTCATTCATGACATGTGTAAACTGTACTGAGTCGTTTAATAAATTAAACAACTATATAAAAAGATATACAGAATAATATTCAAGTCATGAGCGTAAAATAGGTTCTAGCCCATAAAAAGTTAATTATTCAAGTTAACATTTATTTTGCTACAGTCAATGGAATTTTCCAGATATAACCAATTCTTTTTGCGGCTTCAGATCTCTTTCCTTTCTTTTTATTCTCGTTTATGTAGTCTTCACTACCTTCCCATTTTTCCACAGTTTCATCAAGATATCTGGCTATTTCTTCACTGTATTTTCTTGTTCCAATGGTATAATAATCAGCTTCATTACGAATATAACTAATTCCGTCACCTTTTTCTTCCATAAAATTTGATATTTCAATTAATTTTTCATAAAACTCTGCATCTACCATTTAATTTTTCTCTCCTTTTTATAATTTAATTATACAGTCTTACGCCTTGAACTTTATTTCTCCATTTTTATTTAAAATTTTTCAATGGAGATAGGGTAAAATAAGCAATGTTACTTATGTCTTATCTACATATATGTTTCTTTTTATTGCAATTAAATAGAAAAATTTAAATTGCAAATTTAAGATTTGAAGATTATTTATATTATTTTTTCTCCTATTTAAAAATAGGGGTAAAAATTTTTGAAATAATTTTTGAAATAATGAAAAGTTGTTACCTATATTTTGAGACTTTAAAGTGCCATAATTTGGAGCATTGTAATTAAACAAATGGCACACCATATACGAATAATTATTTATCAAAAAGTTAAATTACTATTAATTATGTCAAGAGAAAGCATTTACAATCGATACATTCCAGCAGTTATTCCAGATCCTGAAAATGATAACTGCGCATACTGGTTCGTGTTTAACCAGAATAAATTATTAGTAACCGATAACGAGATTAAGATCCCCTGCACAAAGAATATAGAAGAATTTGATATTTTTCCAATTAGAACCCAGTATCTTGGAACATTAGATGGGCATCCCTGTTACTCTGCAGAAGTCAATTTTGATACAGATGAGCTGAAAAAAATGGATTTTAGAGAGTTGCGTTCATTATATGGCGTTTTAGATGAAGATGTGTTCCTTCTAGCTGGAAAAGCTTTTCAGATTGTAAATTGGGATCAGACGCACCAGTACTGCGGTAGATGCGGCTTTCAAACTGAGGCGCTACAGGGTGAAAATGCAAAAATCTGTCCAGAATGCGGATTCATAAGTTACACCCGTATTTCTCCAGCCATAATAACCGCAGTATTAAAAGATGATAAAATTCTCCTGGCTCGTGGCAGTAATTTCCCCGAAAACTGGTACAGTATTATTGCAGGGTTTGTAGAACCGGGAGAAACCCTTGAAGAATGTGTAAAAAGAGAAGTTGCAGAAGAGGTAGGCTTAAAGGTTAAAAATATAAGATATTTTGGAAGTCAACCATGGCCGTTTCCCCATTCACTGATGATTGGCTTTATATCTGAGTATGAAAGCGGTGAAATATGCGTTGATAACTATGAAATAACAGATGCAAAATGGTTCAGCATTGATAATCTTCCAGAGCTGCCTTCAAAGATGAGTATATCAAGAGAAATTATAGACTGGTACATAAAATCAATGAAATCAAAACAACTTTAAATTATTTATAATCTGGTTTAAAGTATAATAACAGCTCGAATTTGTAAAATACAGATCTATATTATTTTTTGACAACCGCAATTTTTATCCTTATGACTGATCTATATTAGTTTAGTTAAAAACTACTAACTTTAGGATCTATTAATATGAATGAAATATCAACCAACCTTATTGAATCATTGAAAACTATGGGATTAGCCGAATACGAGGCTAAAGTGTACTCTACTTTAGTACTATTTGAACGTGCAGAAGTTAAACGAATATATGAATATTTAAACGTGCCTAAACCAAGTGTATATCAAAGTTTAAAAGGATTAATGGACAAAGGCCTGGTAATGATGGTTAGTTCCAAACCTGCAATTTACAGGGCTACCCCTCCCAAAATAGCCCTTAAACATCTGATAGAAGTGCATAAAAATGCAGAAAAAAGCGCCCTAGACGAATTAGAGCATCTTGAAAAAAGTAATTTAGAGTCGGAAGATTCTGAAATCATATGGACTCTCTTTGGCGAAAATAATGTTGAACACAGTATGGAAGAGTTAATAAGTAAAGCCAAAAAGTCGATAAAGGTTCTTCTCCCTACAGAATATATAGATTTTCTTTCTTTTGTAAAGAACAAAGACTTAAAAATTGAGTTATTAACATTTGGGAAGGACACATCCATTGCAAGTCGTTACAACTTAAAAAACTTAACGGTGCATGATGGACAGGAAATAGATGTTTTAGACTTTGGGGATCTTTCTAAATATTTAGATAGCCTCCCTTTACCTCCAGAACAGTATGCTAAATCCATATTTATATTCATTGATAATAATGAATTTATGTTTGTACCTCCATATCCTGGAAAGACCAAGTCTGGTGTTACATCAAAAAACCCTTATCTTATCGGCCTTGTGAATATAATAGCTGGTGCAGTATGGGAACACACTCCAGAAGTGCCATTAAAATAAGTCAAAGAAGATGATTTAATTTAGTTTATACTGAAAATTACGATAATTTCCAGTATATATTCATTATAAAACCATTAACTATTCTTTTTAAGATTTTTTTAGTATTTATGATATTTACAGAAATTTTGCAAAGATCATCTAATAAGTAGTTTTTAACACAACTACTATCAAAAAGTTTATATACTTAATGGTCATTTATATATTTCTTTACGTAGTTGTCATGTACATAACTACCACACCTGATTATTCACACAATTATTTAACATAACTATTTAAAAATAAGGACGGAGATTAATGATAAAAGGGATAACAGAAATCTTTAAAAATGATATTAAAGCTATTATACGCAACCCAGTAGTCATATTTGTATTACTCGTAATTATCTGTATACCTGCACTTTATGCATTACTCAATATGCAAGCAACATGGGATCCCTACAGCGAAACTCAGAATATTAAAGTCGCAGTAGTTAATACTGATTCCGGTTATAACACCAATGGTACGCACTATAATGTTGGAAACACGTTAGTTGACGAATTAAAAAATAATACTAATTTCAGCTGGCAGTTTGTTGACAAAGATACCGCCCTAAATGGCGTTAAAAATGGAACATATTATGCAGCATTAATAATTCCAAGTAATTTCAGTGAAGATTTACTTTCCATTGAAACAACAACCCCTCAACAGGCTAAAATACAATACATAGTTAATGATAAATTAAATCCAGTCGCTCCAAGGCTTACAAATGCCGGGGCTGATGAAGTACAAACTAAAATTAACAATGAGATAGTTAAAACTGTGGACGGAATTATTTTTGGTAAGCTCAGTGACGTAGGGGACGTAGCTAAGGAAAACAAAGCACAATTCCTTAAACTAAGATCATTTGTAAATGAACTGAACGGAAAAATAAGTGCTATAAACTCAGATATATCAGAAGCAAATTCAGATATGAGTACCATACAGGAAATATGGCCCAAAGTTAGCGCAGCACTACCAGAGATACAGAACTATTCCAATGCCATAAGGAAAAATTATGATTCATTATATAATCAAATTGAATCCAATCCTCAAGCAGCTTTAAGTAAAGTTCAAAACATGGAAACACAGTTAAACACAACTATAACTGGCCTTAAATACGTTGATGCTATTTTAACCACATTATACAATGCAACAGGGGACGCTCAGTTAAAACCAATCATTACACAAATTGAAACTGATATTGGCTATGGAAATCAAGCATTAGCTGTATTACAAAAGGTAGAAACTGCTATAAAAGAAGGTAAAAATCCAAAAGGAGAACTAACACAATTAAAAACTTTAATCGATGAAATGGATAATGGAGTAAATACATTAGTAGCTAACAAAGCAAGTATAAATCAAAAAATTAACAGCGCAGCAGCAAAGTTAAGTTTAGTCAACTCAAAATGGCCTACAGTTAAAAGTGCTATACCTATAGCTGCAGCCAAACTAAACTCAATAAATGTAGCAGATATAGACAAATTAATAGCTTTCTCAGATACTAACCAGGGTGATGTTAAAAATTACTTTGAAAGCCCGGTAGAATTAGATAAAGAAAGCATGTATCCAGTGGATAACTATGGATCTGCTCTAGCTCCATTTTATATACCAATATCATTGTGGATAGGGTGCATTATAGCCGTCGCAATGATAAGCATGCGGGTAAAAACAGGCAGAATATATAATGCCGCCAGTGTTTATCTTGGAAGAATGGGAATCTTCTTAATAATAGCCATACTGCAGGCATTATTAGTTGCAATAGGGTCATTATACCTGCATGTGCAGATTTCATCAGCGCTGCTGTTTGTTTTGACCACACTGTATATTGGTATATGTGCCATGATAATAGTCTATTCAATGACGTCTGCTTTTGGAAACGCGGGAAAAGCACTGGCCATCATAATACTTGTACTGCAAATTACAGCAACCGCGGGAATTTTCCCACTGGAGATACTGCCTCCATTTTTCCAGGCGATACATCCATATTTACCCCTTACATATGGAGTTGGAGCTCTAAGAGAAGTAGTTGCAGGAGTTATATGGAGCACATACTGGTATAATATCCTGTATCTGACAGTATTCCCAATTTTGGCCTTTGTTCTAACACTTTTGATTAAAGAGAAGGTAGACAAACGTGCTCAGTGGACAGAAGAAAAATTAAAGGAAAGCGGTTTATTTTAAGCTAATATACAGCCCAATAATTCCATTTCCTTTTAATAAATAGTCCATTAGGGCTAACATTTTATATTTTTTAATTTTTCTAATTTCATATTAAGACCTTTAAAATATGTTTTTAATAGATACATAAATTAAATAATCCAAACATAATCACCCTGCAGTTTTAATAATTTAATTATGATTTTAAATCATCGGCCGCTTATTTTATAAATAATGAATCTCTAATATTAGCTCTTATTAATAACCACATAGGGCATATCCCCACTCATTTGCAATTCAACATAAATTGCCCCAAAAGTCGATTTCCAATAAATATATATTACATAAAGACAATATTTTATTACTTAGTTTTGTATTTTATAAAAAAATATCATTTGAAATGGAATTATCCAATTAAATTAGCACAATAGGAGGTTATATTACATGCCGCTTCCAGAAACTGAATATCAGAAGTTAATTAATATTTTAAACAAATATAAAACACAATACTCTTTAACTATCGAGGAAGATCTTAATGATATAATCAAAAGCATAGAACTAGATGCAAAAATAAGTCATAAGGATTTAAATAAGGCTAAAATAAAAGTTTTAAATACATTTAAAGGGCCAGAAATTGGCGTTACATTCGAAGATTAAATTCAATGTTTCTTTTGTTTTCTAATATTGGCATTTAAGATTTATTCATTAAATTTTAATGATTTGAATTATTTTTCAATGGTTTAAGAAATTATGTTTAAATTTAGTTTCCACATAAATACAAATATTTACAAAAATAAGCTTAAGCGGGTTTAAATACAATACACTAAAACATTTTAAAATCCATTACATTCCCCGGCTACTTCCAAAAGAAATACACATTTAAACAGCTTCAAAATTAGAATCACCACAAAATGGACATTTAGTTTCATCTTCTAATTCCAAATTTTCACTGTTTAATACCCTTATTCTGCTCGCTTTAGGAATAGCATAATTATTTCCACAGTTTTTACATTTTACAATCTCACTGTTTATATAAATTATGATTTTAACCCCTAAAATATTATTTTGAAACACATATATGAAGTATTGTTATATATTATGTTTTTATTATTACTTACATTTAGGCAATCTAAAACAGTTCAGCGTTAATTAGGTATTTAATTTAAAAATTAAAGATTTCATGCATCATTTACCGTATAATCGCCGATTAAATGTTAATAGTATCAATAATTCCATAAGAAGCATATCTATGCTTAATTAGTTTATACCATTTAAATTATTAACATAACCAGTGTATTTAAAGATTCATTAAATCCAAAATAGCATAAACAATTAAAATAAAAATAAGATCACATTTGGAGGGTGCAAATTGCAGAATGCATCAGAGAGAGAAAAAATAGGTAAACAAGCATCTTATGTCGCCATATTTGGAAATATATTCCTTACAATATTTAATATAATCGTTGGGATTTTTTCTGGAAGTACCGCACTTGTAGCTGAAGGTTTTCACACATTATCTGATGTTTTAACTTCAGTTATAGCATTTATAGGTTTTAAAATAGGTATGAAACCAGCGGATGAAGAACACCAGTATGGTCATGGTAGAGCAGAACCTATTGTAGGACTTATTATTGTTGTGTTTTTATTAATCGTGGCTTATGAGATAATATATGGGGCTTATGCCAAAATTATTCTTGGAGAAATAGTTGCACCTCCAGGTTTGATAGCTGCCATAATGGCTGCAATTGGAATAGGGATAAATTATACAATGAGTACTTATCTTACAAGATCTGGAGAAAGAATTAATAGTCCTGCGCTTATAGCTGATGGGAAACATCAAAGAGTGGATATATTCTCATGCGTAACTGTTCTAATTGGAGTCGTAATATCTCAATTTGGAATACCTATCATAGATACTATTGTATCAGTATTCATAGCCATAATAATACTTAATACAGCTTTTCATCTAGCACTGGACAATTTCAACACATTAATGGGTAAAATACCATCAAAAGAGCTTATTGAAGATATTAAAAGCGCAGCATTAGCATCAGAATGTGTTAAAGGAGTCCATGATGTAAAAGTAAATAATATGGGACCTTATGCATCTGCGGAACTGCATATTGAATTAAATAAAGAGTTAAAACTTGAAAAATCTCATAAAATAGCCCATGAGGTTGAACAAAATATAATTAACAATGTTGAATCTATTAAAATGGTCAGTGTTCACACCTGCCCTATTGAAGTAATATGTAAGCAAAATTTAGAAAAAAATAACTAATTAATTTATAAATAGAGTCCTTGAATGGACCCTATTAATTTATGCCCTTTTATTTAAAAGAGTACCACTCAAAAATTACATCATTTTTGATTTTTCTTCTTCAATCTTTTCAGCAATTTCTTTCTCTTCATTATCACTTAGAGTGTCCCTAGATTTAGGGAATAATTTATGCTCTTCCTCATCAACATGATGTTCTACAGAATCCTTTAATTCTTTTAGTTTAGGCATGAATTGCCCATCGTTCTTCCCAAGCCTATCTAATTCTTTTATTAAGCTTTTAGCTTCTTCATGCTCTTCAATACCGTGTTCAACTAAATCTTTATCAGCTTTCTTTGCTTTGGGATAATAAAAATCTTCTTCCCCTTTCATGTGCACTTCTAATTCTTTTTTAATTTCTTTGTACTTAGAAGGATCTTCATTATTTATTGCTTCTTTAAACATTTCTTTAACTTCTTCATGGTCATGTTCTAACATTTCATAAAGCTTTTGATGTGTCATAATTTTTACCTCTTTTAATTATATTAATTATATTGTGTTTATTATTATTTCAAGGTACTGAATAATACTCTCCACATATAAAAAATATTCATGTTCAGATGGTTGATTCTAAAATTTAAATCAAAAATAAAATTAAAATTTTAAATAATGAAAATTGGCCTTTTAATTAGAGATAATACTGACTATTAACGAGAAATAGCAAAGAAATAAAGCATGAATTCATCTATTATAATCAATCAGGTAAGTCTTTATTATTTATCCATGCCCTTACTGTTTTATTAAAAAGTTCTGGTGATTGTAAATTCCATAAATGATATAAACCTGGAGCTTTGAAGATTTGAGAATGGGCAAGACATTTATTTAAGTCTTCAGCGGATTCATGCACTATTTCCCATTCTGTTTCACCCATAGTTATTAAAACCGAGTTTTCTACTTTACATAATCCTTTAGGAATTCTAAATGCTGCATTTTCATTTAACATACGTTTAGTAAGGCCGTAAGTGTTAAACTCCATTATGTCTTTTCTATAATTTTCCGAATATTCAAGGGGTATTTTTGCATTTTCCAGAAATTTCTTTAATATAAAATCAGATTTCAAAAAAGGCCGAAATATGATGTTCAAAGGCATCATTGTTAAAGCAAACCTTCCATAATAAGGTCGTACTACTGCTCCACTTGCCATTGCATGATCTACAACTTCAGGTGCCCTACCTAAAATCTGTATCACCAACTGACCTCCGATAGATATTCCAATTATATGTGCTTTTCCATTATGTGCCCTATCCTTGATAAGTTCTATAATTTGTTCTGCAGCTGTTTCAATTGTAAGAGGAGCTACATGCCTACTTTTTCCATGTTCCGGAAGATCAGGGACTAAACAATGATAATCTGTAAATCCTTCCAGTTGTTTATCCCACATCCAGCCCGATAGTCCACCACCATGTATAAAAACTATTGATTCTTTATTTTCTCTACCTGTTTCTTTAAAAAATAATTCCATGAAACTCCATCCCCAATATTTGATAATTATTTTTTAGCGTAAAATTATCAACAGATATCTTATCATAAATAGCTCCATATAAACTTTTCATAATAATAAATAACATTTTATATCAAAATGGAAATCTGAAGTTAAAAAAATAAGCGATTAGTACTCCAATAATTTAGTAATAACCTAATTAAAAATATAAGAATATAAAATAAAATTTTTAATGTAATTATATGTTTTATTAATTATTAATTGATCCATTAGTTAGTTTTAAGTGCCTATTTTCCCACCGATAATATTTTAGTTTAATAATTAAACGTCTAATTCGTAGAAAAATTTTTATATCTAAAATATCTAAACTATGAGTAACTTAATAAGGTATAACTTAGTAACTTAACCAGGTTATACCTTAACAACCACATAAGTTAGCAACTTAATCAGTTATACCTTAATAACACATTAACTTAATAAAAAGGAGAAAATACATGGCAGAAATTATAGCAGTCCTTAATCAGAAAGGAGGAAGTGGAAAAACAACCACTGCCGTAAATTTAGCCACAGCACTGGCAAAAAAGGGTAAAAAAATAGCATTAGTAGACTTTGACCCACAAGGTAATGCAACGACATACCTTGGATTGATGAAAAGAGAAATGAAAAACACCATGCGAGACGTACTTCATGAGAAGATAGATGTTAAAGATGCAGTACGGATTACTGAATATGAGGGGCTGGAATTAATTCCATCAAACATAAAACTCTCAGGTATTGAAGGGTATCTCAATGCTCAAACTTCTCCCATTTCAGTATTAAAAAGTAAACTGAAAAATATCAAGGAGGACTATGACTACATCTTCATAGATGCGCCCCCCACATTAAACATTATAGCCACAAATGTGCTTACGGCAGCAGACAGCGTAATTATACCAATCCAGGCAGACCCATTTGCACTAGAAGGAATGGTAGACCTGCTTGAAGTTATTGATATTATAGCAGAAGACCTTAACAGCCCTACAGAAATTAAAGGAGTTCTTATAACTAAATTCAGAGCCAATACAAAATTAGGTAAAGAAGTTAAAGCAGAAGTGCAGAAGTATTTCAAAGACGAACTGTTTAAAACTACTATTCCAGATAACATTAAGGTATCTGAAGCTCCAGGATACAACAAGCCAGTAATCGTCTATGATCCAGATTGTGCAGGTAGCAAAGCATACATTGAACTGGCAGATGAATTTTTAGCGAGGGAGAACAAATGAATAAAGGAGGATTAGGTTCGGATATGGGATCCATGTTAGAGAGAAGGGAAAAGAAAAAATCCCAAAGATCAGAATCTACCGCTGAAAAAGTTAATGCTGTACTGCTGGAAGAACTCCACGATAAAATTAAAAATCAACCCCGAATCTCATTCTGGGACCCGGAATCTAAAATTGTCCTGAATTATCTTAAAGAAACCAAACCTAAGTTCAGTATCAGTAAAGAAATTTCCAGTGTTCTGCAGGAATACCTTAAAAAAGAGTATCCGGAAATCTGGGCAGAAGTAAAAGAATTAAGAACTGAATAAGTTATTCACTTATTCACTTTTTACTTTTAACACATTCATACACCATATTACAAATAATATAGAAAATTTCCCGATTTTACCACTTTTATGCCCTTTTTAATTAAAGGAACTGCTAAATAAACTATTTCCATAAAATCAATGAGTTATTTACTTATTAAGTTTATAAATTATACAGTTATTAAGTTATGCAGATAGATAAAACCCAATTCAATATAAATTTATCAAATAAACATCTTTATCTAAATTAACTTTCTATTTATTCTATTTCAACCCATTATAGATTTAATAGTTTTTTTTTATTGATTTGAGTGTATCCAAATTCACACTCCAAACCAGTAGGAAACAATTTAAAATTAAATACACTGGACTTATCCACAGTACTTGTTTGGCACCTGCTGTCAAATTTAAAATAATTTTACTTGAACTTATTCCAGATATTTGTTTGCACCTGAAATTAATCCCAAAATTCTGCAAGGGGCTATAGTACTACCATTTTTCATACAATCAATTTAATTTACTGTACTGAAACTGGCCCGACTTGCTTAAAAAAAATATTTATACTCAATTTTTGGAAACAAATTTGGTTCTGCTAGGGGCTACAGCTATGAAACCCATTAATATTTCTTTTTTAAAGCTCTAATTTCTTGGCCAGTACATTATCATTGCCATTCCTACAAGACATATTAACCCACCTATAATGTCAAATCGGTCAGGGGTTACTTTATCTACTTGCCATCCCCAGATTATGGCCATTGCTATAAAAATTCCCCCGTATGCAGCGTAAACTCTTCCAAAATTTGCAGGTTGAAGCGTTGCTACTACTCCATATAAAACCAAAATTATTCCTCCTAAAACTGCAAGCCATATAGCTCCTCCTTCACGTAACCAGAGCCATATTAAATAGCCTCCCCCGATTTCACAAAATCCTGCAACTATAAAATAAATAATTGATTTAATAACTGCTTCCATTTTTTAATCATCCTATTTTTTTATTTAATGACTGATTTAGTTTTACCTAATTTTATGAGATTATAATATTTAAATTAACTGTTTAATTAGTAATACTAATATAAACCCGCGAAGCGGTAATTGCAGCCCTTAGACTCAGTTTTTTCCTGGGAGGGGGCGGGGCTATTTTGTTAAATGAGATATTACGAAACATTCGAAAATCGAAGATTTTCGATCATCAAAAACAGAGTTTTTGATAGTTAAATTTTTTATTTCTTCAAAGCTTGGGAGCCTGCGACCGGACGTAATATCTTAAGTATTTAACGAATAGGGCGGATTAGATATTAATCTTACTCTCTCGCCACGTTTGTGATGTCTTTAAATGGGTTCATTAATTGATATCGTTAAAGAACCTCATTTGATTTGATTTCATAAAAAAGAAGCCATCAATAGAATTCATTAATTATAAATAATATTATGAGAATGTGATTATTATGGAAGCATATCCTAAAAAACATTGGTTTAAATTTGAAGCGTTTTTACAGTTCCCTAAACCCATATGTTGGCAAGGGTGGGCCTGTTATGCTATTACTATACTAGCTATAATCATAATTGGCAGATTTTTGATAATGATCGGTAAAGGCTCTACTCCCCACATTGTGCTTATTATAGTAACATGTATGACCTGCTTTATGGCTGTAGCTATTACAAAAAGTAATTTCATAGAAAAAGCATTATCTTTAAAACAAATGTAACCATTCAAAGATTATTCAACTTTATTTCTCCACTAATCACCATCATCTCTCATAATTTCATAAAAGAAGAAGCCATAAAAAAAAGAATTTAATTTGTGGTCTCATGGTAAAATTCATTTGATGGGCGCCTTTTAATGGATTCATTTATGATGCCCCCCAATAGAACTACCGTCCTTTTTATCAGGTTGCAATACTCCTCAGGAGCTCTTTTAAGAACTTAATCTCATCTTTTTCTAAACTATTTAGCCCCTGCTATGGATAGACATTTTGAAAGTATATATTATACATCACATATACCTGAATACCTCTATTTGATATGCATACTATTTGTAGAATCAAATAAGTCAGGAGAATAACATGGGAAGCGAAGAATCTGCAAATATGTATGATAAAGAACATTTAGAAAAAAAATCGCCTGATAAACCTAAATTTTTATCATTAAGTCTTTTTTTACTTTTACAAGGGGAATTTATATCCGTAATGGGCGATATGATCTATGAAATTGGACTTGGATTTTGGGTACTGGCATTTACAGGCTCCACTGCAATTATGGGTACTTTAATGGCCGTATCACTTGTACCAAGTGTTTTATTATCCCCTTTTGCAGGAGTAATTGCTGATCGATCTAACAGAAAAAAATTAATGGTATCCGCCGATATTATCAGAGGAATAACCATTATAATTGTAGCCCTCGCTGCATATCTTGGAATGTTGCAGTTGTGGGAAGTTTTTATAGCAGGCATTATTCTTGGAGTTTGTGGGGCATTCTTTAATCCTGCAGCAATTTCTATACTGCCAAAAATGGTTCCTAAAGAGAAATTAACTAATGCAAATTCTCTTTTTGGCATAGCTAATAATGGTGCAGATATTATGGGAAATTCAGTTGGAGGTATTGCTTATGTTGTAATAGGTGCACCGCTAATGTTCTTATTCAACGGTTTATCATTTATAATATCGGGGATTCTTACAAATTTTGCTAAAATCCCAAAAAATATAGAATCAGATATTACCTCAAAAAATTTCATATCAGATCTTAAGGAATCTCTCACATTCATTAAAAATTTGAAAGGACTTTCTTCTATTTTACTAATATTTTCAATCACTAGTTTTCTAGAACACATGACTATCGTACTTCTTATACCCCTTTTTCAGACCTCTCCCGGCTTAGGACCTGCAAAATATGGAATATCCATGGCTAGCTTCACCATAGGTATGCTTTTAGGTATGATAATCCTTTCAGTGGTAAATTTGGAATCTTCAAAGAAAGTTCCATTAATGTTCATATGTCTTTGTTTATCTAATCTATGCTTCATAGCCTTTGCTTTAACAAATGAATTCTATGTAATGATCACTTTGCTATTCCTTGCAGGTATTGCAGAATCTGCAATTGCTATTTTTATTATGTCATCACTTCAATCTGTTGTCCCAGACAACATGATGGGCAAATTTATGGGTATTGTAGAAATGTTGATAATGTCGCTTACACCTCTTGCTATGGTCACAGGGGGATTTTTAGCGCAATTTTTCCCTATAAAAACAATATTTTTAGTTTGTTTTATAGCAAGTTTCCTGGTATCTATTAACCTATTCTTTATTCCATCATTTCGAAAATTTATTACTTTTGACCCTGAAACACAGGATATAACCGATTTGATGTCATGAATTGATTTAATAGTTATCTTACCCTTTTGGATTTTCCTGATTATATGTGGTATTATATCAATTACTCACCTAACAATTTTTAAATCTTATTAAAGTATATATCTTTTCCACTTTACTCAAAATCTTAGACTAACCTCTTCCAATAACATGAAAAGTTTCACCTTCCATACTTGCAAGTCAAAAATCTAAGTTCAGCTTCGCAACTGCTTCTATGAGATACATATATTTGGTTTCAGGTGAAATTACTCTATTTAATTTGCAACCGCTTTAATAATTATTAATTAACAATTAGAATTATTTTATAAGCTTTGAGCTAGAGCATTGAAAAGTAATTGTTTTATGGCTTTTGCACACGTTCACAATACATTGCATATTACGATAATCAGGCTCCTCGAAGGATGTTGTCTTTGTAATATGCGCGTATGACGCCACGTAAGTGGTTTAAAGTTCGCAGTATACTTAAAGAATAACTTATACCTGTTTTTCACAAAATTCGCTCAAAAATTCTACGAATTTTTGGCGTTGAAGGAAATCTGTCGAAATTTTTAATTTCAATGCATGCGAAATTTTCAATTTCGCTGTTCAGAAAATCATAGATTTTCTTCAACATGTAAAAAATTGAGAATTTTTTACGGTTGCAAAACCAAAGGTTTTGCAAACATCGAAAATTGAGAATTTTCGAATGTTTCAATTTCCTGAACCGCAAAGTCGTAGATTTTGCAGGCCCCGAAAATCGTAGATTTTCGAGGGTTTTATTTTGTGGTATTTTATAATTCCATATACTGCTACATGGCCCTTTTAAAGGACCCATTTGATTGATTTGCTAAAAAAAGAAGCCTTTAATAGAATTTATTTAATTGAAATCTTAATTTTAACTATTAGCAGAGTTCCTGTGTCTAAAAGGATATTTACTATAAAATTTACTTTTCCATTAACTTTAAAACTTCTTCTTTAGCTTTTAGTGCGAATTCAAAATCAGGATTTAATTCCAAAGTTTTATTGTAACATTCTAGTGATTCACAGTATCGTTTGAGTTCTTTAAAGGTTTCTCCTTTAAGATACCATGCATTGAAGTTGCTTGGATCTATTTTCAAAACCTTTTCAAAACATTTCAACGCTTCATTATATCTCTCAAGTTTTTCTAACACGTATCCTTTACTATTCCATGCCATGATATCATATTTAAAAAGTTTCAAAGATTTATTATAACAATTTAAAGCTTCTTCATATTTTTCAAGCGATGAAAGATTTAAACCTTTACCAGACCATGCTTCAGCATTTTTTGGATCAATTTCTAAAACTCTATCAAAACATTCCATTGATTCTTGATATTTCTTATTTTTCCCAAAAAGTAAGCCTTTATTAAACAATACTCTGACATTTTGGGGGTCTAATTCTAAGGCTTTATTAAAATTTTCAATTGCTTCATCATATTTTTCAAATTCCATTAGAATAAAACCTTTATCATGCCATACATTCACATTTTTGGGATTCAATTCTAAGGCTTTATCCAAAAAACTAACAGCATTTTCACCATCACCAATATAACTCAAAACCACACCCTTATTATGTAACGAGCTAATATCTTCGAGGTCTAATTCTAAAGCTTTATCTAAATATATTAAAGCTTTCTCGTATTTTCTTTCTTTCATTAACTTATAACCTTTATTACCCAATGATTTAGAACTTCTAAATCTATCAAAAAACCCCATTAAACCACCTTTCTAAGACCATGATCCTAGATCAATAAAATTATTATAAAAACTTAATTAAAAAATTTTTATATTTTTATAGGGTACATCTAATAAAATTCGTCAAAAAACCAATTAAAATCTTTAAAAAAGAAGCCATCAATAGAATTCACTTGGAGGTCTCTTCTAATGAAATCATTTGATTGGTGCCTTTAATTGGATTCATCTATGGCACCTTCAGTAGAACTACCGTCCTTTTTATCCGGGTTGAAATACTGCAAAGCTCTCCTAAGGAACTAATCACTTCCATTTCTCTAAAGGTCTAATCTCCCGCTAGGGCCTATTCTTTAAGACCAAATTCTAGATCCAGCTAAGGGATTCTATAAAAGGGCACTCATCTTTGATACCTGCGTATATATATTTTTTAAATTGTTTTACTTAATATCTAAAACACCATAAAAGAGAATAGTATGAGTAAGTTATTCACTGAATAAGTTATACAGTTACTAACTGAATAATTCAGATATAAAATATTAAAATATAAAACTAAGCCTTAAATAAGAATATAAAATGTTAAAGCTTTCCTTTCCTGAATTCATACATCAATTCCATGGATTCAACGGCCAAAACCTGTAACATTTCTTTTAATTTGTTTTTTTCATCAAGTGATAAAGACTGAACTCTTTCTTCCCATTTCTTATCTATTTCTGAAATAGCATCTACAGCAGCCCTTCCTTTTTCTGTAACTGTAATTATTTTTCTTCTGCGGTTGTTTTCATCAACTTCGCGTTGGACCATACCTGCATCTTCCAATTTTCTCAATGCCCTGGCTATTGTACTTTCGTTCAAGTGAAATCTACTTGCCAGCTCTTCCTGAATTATGCCGTCTTCACGGGCTAAACCCATTAAAAATTGAAACTGCCCCCCAATCCCTAACTTTTCTATTTCACTAAATAAAAAAGCCATGTGAGATCTGCTGATAGTGGTTATTAAAGACCCTAAGGGCATGTCCAAAATTTCTTCCTTTGATAAACGTCCTCTTTCTTTCATTTTTCTCCCGATTTTTATATTTAAGTAACCTTATTTTTAATTTTAATGTTTTTTGTATTTAAAAAAAAGGAGAAAAAAGCAGATTAGTTTATCCTTTCTCCTTTAAATTCGCTTATATTCACATCTCCCATCTTTTCCCTTTTTAACCCCCTTAAAAACAGCCTGAAGTATAGATAACTGACAGCAGACCCTAAAATAACACCAATCACTATTCCCCAGTAAATTCCTGTAGCTCCTAAATGGAGCACAATTCCCAGGATATAGGCAGCAATTAGTGATAAGACCAAGTCTCTTATAACAACTAAAAGCAGTGAGGTAGTTCCTTTACCCGCTGCCTGGAAAACAGCAGTAGATGCAAGCCCAAATGGAATTGCCATGAAGAATACACAGAAAATTCTAAGGAATTCTGTTATCATTGGTATCATATCCCCGCTGTTTGAAGAATAAGCAAATAACCAGGCGATATTTGGGGCAAAAATATAGGTTATTACCGCTAAAACCAGAGATATAAACACCCCTAATTTTATGGCATAATGACAGCTTATCTCTAAATTTTTATAGTTCTTTGCACCATAGGCGACTCCCGCAACGGTTAGTACGGCCGTTTCTATTCCAAGAGCAGGAATTATTCCCATTGACACGATTCTCCATCCAGCAGTATAAACAGCCACAGCAGTTGTTCCAGCGGCAATAACTAACATTGCATTAATGCCCACTGTCAGCACAGACATTATAAACTGCTCTACACTTGCAGGTAAGGTTACTCCAAGTATATCTTTAATGATCTTTGGATCAAAGTGGAAATCTTTAAATTTAAATGCAAGATAAGTATCCCTTTTTATAAGTATCCAGTAAAATATGGCAACTGCTGCTACAGATGATGATAATACAGTAGCTACTGCTGCCCCGCTAATTCCCATGTTGAGTGTGTAAATAAATATGGGAGCTATAACCATGTTTAGTATACTGCTTATTGCAATTGCATATGTAGCCCTTTTCATGTCTCCTTCTGCACGTAAAATACTGGACCCAACTGAATTAAATAGTAATGCAAAGGACCCCGCAAATATAATTTGCCCGTATTGTGTTGCAAGGGTTAACACACTTGATGCACCAATTCCAATTAATATATCCTTTAAAAGGAGAATCAAAACAACAGGGAGCACCACAGAAAGTACGGCTGTTATTAAAATTGCATGCATAGCTGCATTATCTGCATTATCTTTATCTTTTGCCCCTATACACCTGGCTATAAGGGAAGTAGCACCTGCCCCTAAGCCCTGTGCAAGCCCTACAATTACCATAAATATTGGCGAAATAAACCCTAAAGCAGCCAGTGCATCAGCACCGAGTCCTGCCACCCATATACTGTCAACTATCTGGTAACTAACTATAAGGATCATGATTAACATCATGGGAAAAGATAATTTTCTTATGGCCCTTTTAGGATCTCCGGTTATCAAGTTAATCCTGCTACCTACATTTTTAGTTTCATCTGTCATTTTTTACCCCCTAATCTTTGATTAAGATTTTCTTTAACCTTTTTCTATTTTGTTAAAATTACAAGTTCAATACTCTTGCATACATCAATAGTTGCATACTGCAAGTGTTAGGAAATATAACACTCATCACATATATACTTGCACCATGCAAGAGTTGTGGTCAAAATCAAAGTGCCTTAAAAACGTCAAATATTACCAAAAAACCAAATAAAAGTCCAATTAAAGTAAAAAAAATCATTTATAAGCTAAAAATGCATAAAAAAGTAAATAACTTGTATTTTACATGCAAAATACAAATGAAATCATTTATCCCATAAACCAGCCTAAAACTCTAAATATCATAAATACACCCTTAACCAACCTATTTAATATAGCTATTCCAATTGCAATACGTCCAAAGATTCCAAACTTCGAAAGAAGCCAGAAACCTATAAATTTCCATACTATATCTATTAACCAGCTCATATTAACTTCCTCCATTTATATTTTAAGATAACATCCCATATTTTTACGATAAGATTAAAAATGCAAAATAACTGTTAATTAAAAGGCCAATTAAAAATATTGATTTAATATTAAATGTAGCGTATTTTGTAGCTAATTCTCTATCTGAAGGCATTTTTAGAAGCTCCATTATCCCCAAACTTAAAGGAATTACTGAAATAAAAGTGAGCACCTTAAAATTTAAAACCTGAGGATAAAGACCAGTAAATGATATTAAAGCAAATGATAAAGTCATCATAAATGCGGAAATTCCAATAAACTTAAAACCAAACCTGCGGCCATTTGCTACAATCAGCGTTATTTTACCTCCCAGTTTATCCCCTTCCATATCTGGAATATTGGCACTGTTAGTTAGAAAGAGCCTTGAAAAAGCAAGAGGTATAGTAAAAATCAACATAGGAATAGTTAACATTCCCATTAAAGTAAAAAATCCAGCAGAAGGCAGTAAAATTCCATAAAGAGCATTAGAAACTTCACCAAGCCTGTTGTAAGCTAATTTTAAAGGAGGTGCAGTGTAAAACCATGCTAAAAAATTACCAAATACCGCCAGTAAGAAAAATTCAATAGGGTATGAAAAAATAATAATGAAAACAGCTGCAAGAACTACTGACAGCAAATTAAGTGCAATAGCTAATCCCTTTGAAAATTGCTTTAATTCAGGGTTTTCAAGTAGTATACCACTACCTGCAGAAACAGTGCTAGGCCCTGAAAGGCTGTCTGTTTTAAAGTCGTAATAATCATTACTGTAATGAACAGCAAGATGACATAAAAGCAAAATTGAATAACCCATTATAAATTTAGTTAAACTAAATTCAGCATTGAAAATAACCGCTAAAAGGGCACCCATAATGAAAAGCAAAAATCCATCAAACAGGAACACTGGCCTTCCTAATTTAACGATTTTTATCAGGGCATCCCCATCAATTTTCATAATATTATTAAATAAATTATTACATAAATATTTTTTAATACTATTTAAGATATCTAAAAAAAAGTCCATATCTTGGGGCATTTACCCGTCCCAAATATGTTAAATGTTCAACAGTTAAAGTTTATTGAAATCTTTACTTCAAAATAATATCTACAGAATATTTTTAGATTCTGGAAAACCTGATTTTTCTTCGATAATTTCTCCAAGTTCATCAACTAATTGCTCTAACTCTTTATCATCATCAGAAGTCCATTCCATCCCCGCATAATCATACAATGCTTTAAAATGTTTTCGTAAAATTTTAATAGCTTTTTCCTTACCCATAATAAGCCTCCCCCATCTAAATATTATTTAATTTGATTTAATATAAATAAATATCTTTTCACAATTAAATTTAAATTTAAATTTTTAATTAGGAATATAAGCCACAAATTCTATGAAATGTGCATAATAACCATTTTATTTATAAATTCACGCC
The DNA here is from genome assembly GCF_000745485.1 of Methanobacterium veterum. Taxonomy (NCBI): domain Archaea; kingdom Methanobacteriati; phylum Methanobacteriota; class Methanobacteria; order Methanobacteriales; family Methanobacteriaceae; genus Methanobacterium; species Methanobacterium veterum. Next base: position 694 of record NZ_JQJK01000014.1, on the reverse strand, counting down.
ACTAATAATGCCTAATATGTAAATTAAATTTGATTCATAGTTATCTGTAGTGGAATATAATGTTAAATGTTTTTATTTTGTTGTTAATGTGATTAAAATCACACGATGGACCATTTACTTTAAATAATTTAAAATTAATAATGGATATTGCGTATTTTACCAATTTGTATCTATACGCCCTCAAAGGTGTTAGACCACTAAAAAAACAAACACCTACCACTTAGGGACACTCGCTTACACTCCTATACTGAGTGTCCCTAAGCCAATGTTAAATTCAAATTAATTTACCACTAATGATGATTATAGAAAATTCTACTTTTTCAGTCAAAGACATTAATTTCTCCTAAAATATATACTCAACAATTAATTTTAGTTATGCATTTTTAGTTCAAAGGGCTAAATTCTCTAAAATGCATATTCTATAATTCCATGGATATTAACTTTAAAATATGCACCTGTTTGACACTATATTTAATTAAGTACTATTTTATTATACCTTTTAAACTATATAACAAATATATGGTTAAAAGAATAGTTTAACTAAGGTGATACTAAGGATAATAAAGAAAAGGTAATTAAAGCTTGCAAAATTCATAGAATTTTGATACCCAGAAAATTCTACGAATTTTCGACGGTGTTCAAAAATTTCTTGAATTTTTGATACCCAGAAAATTCTACGAATTTTCGACGGTGT